>JAUWXH010000256.1 GCA_030616465.1 Planctomycetota bacterium
CTGCCAGGACGCGGAGCTGGTTGACCGTCCCTGAAGCGCGGACTTCGTAGAACTGCCATACTGCGACGCATAGGAGCGCCGTCTGTAGCATGGTCTCCAGGCCGCCCGTCGCGTAGGCAGATACGGTGTAGTTCGTCACGAAGAGTCCGACGGCCGCGACGCGCGGCACGAGCGCGTCGAATAACAGGCCCGATAGGCGCCAAAGCGCGTAGATTGCGACCAGAAATGAGCCCAAACTGCCAAGTCGCGACCAGAACACTGGTTCGACGCCGATCTCCAGCCCCAGCGCGATCCACAACACCCAGAGGAAATTGGAGTAGCCCTCGATCCGCGTGCCGAACCACGTCAGCCCGTGGCCGGCGACGAGGTGCTTGGCGTACGTGAAGGAGATAAACGCGTCGTCCTGGATGAAGCGATTGTGCCAGGCTAGAGCCAGTCCCAGCAGGCACAATCCCCCAAGACACACACGTCCATGCTTCATCAGAGGTGTTCCCGCACACCGCTCGCGACGCTGCGCTTCGCCGTCCGCGCTTGGGCGGGCATGCCGCCATTCCCACATCGCAGCCGGCAAGTGCAGCAGCCGAATCCTAGCGACGCCAGCTCCTATCGCCAGCCATCGACGATGTTCAGCGCTTCACGCTCAGCCCAGAATCCCACAGACGGCAACACACCGCAACCATTCCGCTGTGATCACGCCCGCGCCAAGGCCGGGATGGTGTACGGGCTGACGCTCAGTTTGAAAAACGAGATTATCCGGCTGGCACCGCGCGGAACGGCCCGACCCGGTACTGATATGATGGGGTTTGCCCGCAGCAAAGGCGCCGGCGGGATTCGAACCCGCGAATAACGGATTTGCAATCCGTCGCCTTAGTCCACTTGGCTACGCCGGCCCCGGCGGCCGCTTCGGCTCCTACGGCCCGGCGTACTCGGCCAGCATCCCCCGATCACCCAGGCGATGTTCTCTACGCTCGGGCTCACCCGCCGAAACTCGGCCGCGTCTTCGTTGAGACCCTTGTGGTCCAGCCGATCAATCACCCGCTCCTTGACGATCTGCTCGAATCGCGGCAACAGCACCGCCCCCGTCGCGTTCTCTCACGCCGATGGTTGCGACGTGGCCGTCACCAACGCCTGTGACTTGGTTACCAGCGACCCGGTGACGCTGACTGTGACAGCGACCAGGCCGACCGGGGAATCCTCCCGGCGGTCTGGGGCATGGTTTGCCCACCGCTGCGTCATCGGCCACTTCGAGCCCATCCGCTCGGTTACCTCCGCCCGACTTGATTCATTCGGGGCAGGCGCACTGCGCGTTACCCTTGGCAACGGCGGTAGACCAAGAACGCCGCGTAGCAGGCGATCGACAGGCCGTACGTGAACAAGCCCAGTGGACCGCACGAACCGCACACCGGCGGCATGGTCTCATCGGCGGCGCCGTCCTCTTCTTCGGTCTCGTCGGCCTCCTCGTCCTCTTCCCCCTCGTCGTCCTCCTCGTCCTCGGTTATCTCGTCGGCCGATTCGTCAGTATCTTCTTGCGCGACGTCCGGTTCGGGATCGCATTCGTCGCCGAGCCCGTCTTCATCCCCATCCGCCTGATCCGCATTCGCGACGGACGGACAGTTGTCGCACTCATCGCCCACGCCGTCGCTGTCGAAGTCATCCTGGTCTGCATTGGCGGTGTCGGGGCAGTTATCGTCGCAGTCGGCCACCCCGTCGCCGTCGCTGTCGGTATCGAGCGTACCGCAGCCGCAATCGCCGGGCTCGGTCTTGTTCGCGTCGTCGGGGCAGTTGTCCCGGCTGTCGGGGGTGCCGTCGCTGTCCGAATCGACCAGCAGCCCGACATCGACGTCGGCGACCTGCGTGCTGGCCGCGACCGCGAACACCGCGGTCCGCCTGGTGTTCGGATCGGCGTCGGAATCGACGGTGTCGTCGCCGCCCTGATCCTGCGGGCTGAAGCTATAGCCCAGCGGGGGGGAGAATGAGGCGTAGTAGCTGTCAGCCACCACGCCCCCGATGGTGTACGTGCCGTCGGTGCCGGTGACGGCGAACTTGACGAACTCGTCGTCGTCGGTCCCGGCTTCGCTGTCGTCGCCGGGGTCGTAAAGGGCGACGAGCGCATTCCTGGCCCCCGTTTCACCGCCGTCGTGGATCCCGTTTTCGTTGCTGTCCTTGAAGGCCATCCCGGTGACCGAGCCGAAGGGATGCAGGCCGGCATCGAGCACGACATCGGCGTCGCCGGAGCTGACCGAGAAGGTATCCGTATGGCCGGTATCGGGATCGACGTCGCTATCGACCGAGTCGTCGCTGCCCTGGTTCTGTGGCACAAAGTCCATCCCGGCCGGCGCGACAAACTCCAGGTAGTACGTGTCCGGGGCCACGTCGGTGAAGCTGTAGGTACCGGTCGGGCTTGCCGTACTCTGCAACGTGTCGTCCCCACCGCCGATCGCCCCGTCGTCGCCGACGTCGTACAGGTTCACGGTGGCCGCTGCGCCCAGGTCTCCGTCGCCGCTCTCGCGGATTCCGTCCCCGTCGGCGTCGTCGAACACCCGTCCGCGCACGGTAACCTGCTCGTAGAGACCCGCGTCGATGTTGCTGATCTCGTCGCTGTAGGCGACTGTGAACACCGCCGTGTTGAACGTGGTCGTGTCGAAGTCACTGTCCGCGTCGTCGGTACCCTGATCCTTGGGGCTCAGCCCGTAGCCCGCCGGCGGCGCGATCTTCACGAAATAGTCGTCCGGCACGAGGTTGCCGAATTGGTACGCCCCGGCCCCGTCCGAGGCGGTCGTGTTTACCAGTGCGTCGTCACCGCCGCCGGGGACGCCGTCCACACCCGGGTCCCATAGCTCGAGCGTCGCGTTCACGACGCCACCCTCACCGGCATCCTGGATCCCATCCCCGTCCGCGTCATCGAAAACAAAGTCGCCGATCGAGGTCGGCTCGATCAGCCCACAGTCGATGTCGTTCGTGTCGTCGCCGGCGGTGCCATCTACCGTGAACTTGACGGTGCGCCCTTCGGCATCCGCGTCGCTGTCCTTGGTGCCGTCGCCCCCCTGTGCGCGGGCCGAAAATTGCAGGCCCATCGGCTGCTCAAACTGCACGTAATACGTGTCGGCAGCGCTCGCAATGAGGGAGTAGTTGCCGCTGCCGTCGGCGATGTCTACGTCTTCGAGCGTGTCGTCGCCCCCGCCGATCTCCCCATCGGCACCCACACTGTAAAGCTGCACAGTGACATTCTGCACCGGCGAGTCGCCGGCGTCCTGCACCCCGTCCCCGTCGACATCCAGCCAGACGTAATCGCCGATCGTCGTCTGGGCGTGCGTCCAGGGCACCGCCGCCGAAACCGCCAGACAGACTAGCAGGGCCCGCATGCTCCACCTCCCCGCGCCCACGCGCTGCCTCACAATGTTGGAACTCATGGCTTGAAATCCTTTCCGCCCGGGCGTACGGGCCCGCGACCCGCACCGCCGCCGTCCCCCTGACCTGACCCACGCTACGCCCACACGCCCTCGGCGAATCCGCCGCGCGCAGCGCAACGGTGGCGCGGGCGCCGAGTCTTCGCGCTCCGAGCACCTGCGCATTATCGGCATCTCGTCAGAACTGGCGGAGTCGAATGTGTCGGCTCTCTGCCGGGTGTCCCATCCCTTTCGATCAAGGGCGCGGAGCTGTGGATGTACTATGGCGCTGCCGACACGTACGCCTGTCTCGCCCGGGCCAAGCTCGCGGACGTCCTGGCCGCGGTCTACGAGTAAGGCGTTGCCCGCGTCCGTTGGCTCCTGCTGCCGGGAGGGTCCCCTCGCCGGGCCAGGCCAGACGCGTTAACATTACCCGGGACGCGCGCCAGGTCCGCCTCGCCGACCGCGCACGTTAGAGAACCGCCGGACCGATCTGGAGCCAGCCATGCACAAGCGAGCCGTTCATCTCACCGCGATGCTTGCCGCTGCCGCGGCGACGCTGATGACGTTCCTCGAAGAGGCTAGGGCCGAATCGGTCCTGCTCAAACCCAAGTTCGTCCAAGGGCGCATCACCTACCTCGAACTGAACGAGGACATCGAGCACACCATCGTCAGTGGGGTACCCAGCGAGTCGCCGACGAAGATGACGGCCCGGCAGACCTTCGGGGTCTGGCACAAGGTCGAGGCCGTTTCGCCGGCCGGCATCACGCGCATTGTGCTGACCTACGATCGCATTCGCCAGGTGTTCGAAGGGCCGATGGGCTCCAGATCGTTTGATTCCGACGTGGATGACCCGGCGGATACTTCGAACGTGCTCGCCATGGCCATGGGCCCGATGCTGGGCATGCCGATGACCATGGAGTTGGACAAGGACAACAACGTCACGTCGTTTTCCGGCATGGAAGCCATCCGCAAGCGGATCGAGGAAACCACGGGCGGCGGCCCCATCTACAACCGGATCAAAGCTGAGCTCGACGACGACTCATACAGAATGCTGTGGGGAGAGTCCCGCTTGG
>JAUWXH010000177.1 GCA_030616465.1 Planctomycetota bacterium
GCTGGCAGCACGGCGAGGGGTACCCCTGGTGTCCCGACTGGATCATCGTCTTCGTCGGCTGCGGCGACGGCACGTTCGTTGAAACCCCGTACTTCTTCCAGGCGGACGACTCGGGCACCGGGCAGGACCCCATGTTCGTCAAGATCGCCGACATGGACCAGGATGGGTTCAACGACCTGCTGACGTCGAACAGTGGCACAAACAATATCAGCGTGCTGATCAACGCGCTCGAAGTCGGTCCGCCTCCTCCTCCGTAACCGGTCAAATGGGTGAAATGAGACTAGCTTGACCGGCAGAAACGTGTACAATAGTCAGGGGGTGCCGGGGTGTCGGCCCCGGCACCCCGCATCTCGGACAGGAGCAGGCACGTGCGTACATTCGAATTGCGCGCCGTCATGTTCACATGTATCGCGCTGGCCGCGATCGTCCCAAGTGCGGCTTCGCAGTACATGGACGGCTGGCCGCTGGACCCCCGGGACTGCGAAGGGCTAACCGGACGCTTCAACTGCGTACCTCCCCCCGTGCCCGGCGACGTGCTGTACTATGTCACGGCGCTGGGCGGGCTGCCCGGCGGATCAGGTCACAGCGTTCCCCGCGCCATCAACAACCTCGGCCAGGTCACCGGCGATAGCAGCGTCGGAGATTACCACCTCGAGGCGTTCCTATGGGACCCGGTGGAGGGGATGATCGGCCTGGGCGATTTGCCGGGCGGCAGCCACCTGAGCACGGGGATGGCGGTCAACAACCTCTCGCACGTGGCAGGCGGCAGCGATGGCGCCCACGGGTGGGAAGCGTTCTTCTGGGCGCCGGAAACAGGCATGATCGGCCTGGGCACGCTGCCCGGCGGCTCGCATACCTGCGAGGGACGCGGAATGAACGACCTCGACCAGGTGGTCGGCTACAGTTGGTCCGGCTCGGGCCAGCAGGCTTTCCTCTGGGACGCCGAGCACGGCATGATCGGCCTGGGCGACTTGCCCGGTGGGCAGTTCCTCAGCGTCGCCCGCGACATCAACAACAGCATGCAGGTGGTCGGCGACAGCTCGTCGGAAGACCACCTCTGGGAAGCGTTCATCTGGGACCCGGTCAACGGGATGCGTCCGTTGGACGATACGGGCGGCTCAATTTACCCCGCCAGCGCCTACGCCATCAACGAAGTCGGCCAGGTCACCGGCTATACCAACACCGGCGACGTCTTCCTGTGGGACCCGCAAGATGGCCTGATCAATCTCGGCCGTCCGGATCCCGACGATTTGGTCGCCTACGGCCGGGCCATCAACGACGTGCCCCAGGTGGTCGGTTACGCGATCCGTCCTGGTTGGCCCGACGACGAGTTCCACGCGTTCGTCTGGGACGCCCAGCACGGCATGCGCGACCTGGAGACGCTGATCGCGGCCGAGATCGATCCGCCGTACTGGTTGCTGCTGCGTTACGCCTCAGGCATTAACAACGCCGGGCAGATCGCCGCCTACGCTAACGGCTGCGTGCTGACGCCGTTCGTGCTGGGTGATCTCAACTGCGACGAGCTGGTGGACGAGGCGGACATCCCGGCCTTGCTGCTGCTGCTGGTCGATCCGGACGAGTACGCACAGACCTACCCCGACTGCCCCGGCGAGTGGGCCGGCGACATCAACCAGGACGGCGTCCTGGACCCGGCGGACCTGTACGCCCTGCGCGACTTCCTGGGCTGCGCGCCCAGCGCAGACCCGGGTCACTACGTACCACCCGACCACGTCTCTCCCGTGCCGTAGGCTGATTGGCGGGAATTACGCCGGTGGCACTGGCGGCTTGCTGCCCGTGCAGTTCGCGCCACAAAGCAGGGTAGGCGCAGGACTCCACCGGGCCAGGGTCAGGACCCCGCCGAGGTCAAGCCGTGATTCGGCAGCGAGAGGCCTTGGCAAGCGGACGATAGCGGTTATACTAAAGAATTCCCGCCGGCGGGGCGGGTAGACAGTCGCTCAAACATAGTGGAACGAGCAGCTTATGCCGACGATTAGCCAACTCATCCGCCGGCCACGCCGAAAGGTGCTGGCCAAGTCGAAGGTGCGTGACCTGGAGCAGTCTCCGCAGCGTCGCGGGGTGTGTTTGCAGGTCAAGACGCAGACGCCGAAAAAGCCCAATTCCGCCTTGCGGAAGGTTGCCCGCGTGCGACTGACCAACGGACGCGAGATCACCGCCTACATCCCCGGCGTGGACCATAACCTCCAGGAACACTCGATCGTGCTGGTGCGTGGCGGGCGGGTGCGCGACCTGCCGGGTGTACGCTATCACATCGTCCGTGGCAAGCTGGACTGTGCCGGCGTCATCACCGACAAGGAAGGCAAGGGGCGCAACCGCGGCCGCAGCAAGTACGGCGTCAAGCGAAAGAAGTAAACAGCGTTAGGGTGAACCATGGCGTATAAACGTTTCACGGCGTCCGAGAAGCAGCTTCGCGGGGACCCGCGCTACGACAACCGGCTGGCCGGCAAGTTCATCAACTGCCTGATGCTGGACGGCAAGAAATCCGTGGCCCAGCGCGTCTTTTACGGCGCGATGGACCGCATCGCCGAGAAGGTCAAAGACACGCCGCCGATCGAGGTCTTCGAGCAAGCGGTCAAGAACGTGAGGCCGGAGGTCGAGGTCCGCTCGCGACGCGTGGGCGGGGCCAACTACCAGGTGCCCATGCAGGTCAACACCAAACGCCGGCAGTCGCTCGCCCTCCGCTGGATCCTGGCGGCGGTGCGCGGCAGGTCCGGCAGGCCGATGGCTCACTGCCTGGCGGACGAGCTGTTGGCCGCCTACCGCGGTGAGGGCAACGCGATGAAGAAGCGCGAGGACGTGCATCGCATGGCGGACGCCAACAAGGCCTTCGCCCACTTTGCCTGGCGCTAGCATCGCCCACAAGACCGAGCATCACGGCCGGGCTGCTTGCCCGGCCGTTTGTTTGCGCCGCCCCGATGGCTGCCACGGGCGGCTTGCCCGCCCGTGCTTTCGAGCGCTCCCCGAAACGGGCCCGCGCCCGTGCGGAAGCAGTTCTTTGGTACTGCCAACCGCTCTCTGACGGTTGCGGCTCGGCCCCAGGGCGCGTGAAGCGAATCGGAATCCGTATAAGATGTGCGTGATGAGCGAGACGTTTGGGTTCCAGGGCGATCTGCCGAAGGTGGCCGGGGCGGCCGTCGAGATCATCCGCAATCTGACCGCTGCCGGGCACGCCGCGCTGCTGGCGGGCGGGTGCGTCCGCGATCTGCTGCGCGGCTCGCCGCCCAAGGACTACGACGTCGCCACCGACGCCACGCCCGACCGCGTCTGCCAACTCTTTCGGGCAACGCGGAAGGTGGGGGCGCAGTTCGGCGTGGTGCTGGTCCGCAAACGCCGGCGCTGGATCGAGGTGGCCACCTTCCGCAGCGACGGCCCGTACCTGGACGGCCGGCATCCGGCACGCGTTACCTTCAGCGACGCCCGCCGGGACGCGCTGCGCCGCGACTTCACTGTCAACGGTATGTTCCTCGACCCGCTTAAAGGCCTCGTTATCGATTACGTAGATGGCCGGGCGGATCTGGAGGCGGGGTTGATTCGCTGCATCGGCGAGCCGAGTGAACGTCTCGAGGAAGATCACCTCCGCCTGCTGCGGGCGGTACGTTTCGCGGCCCGTTTGGGTTTTGACGTCGAGCCGGCAACCTTCGCCGCGACCCAGGCGAACGCCCCCAAGCTCGTCAAGGTGGCCGCCGAGCGCGTTCGCGAGGAGCTGGAAAAGATGCTGACGCACGCGGCGCGTCGGCGGGCGTTCGAGTTGATGGAACAGGCGGGGCTGCTGCCATACCTGTGGGAGGGGGCCGCGTGGCAGCCGGAGCAGCTCGCCGCGGCCCGCTCGCTGCTGGAGCGGCTTGGGGCCGAGGCCCCGTTCGAGCCGGCTTTCGCGGCGCTGGTTGCCGACCGCCGACCCCAGGAAATCCACGCCATTTGCCGCGCCCTGGCCTGCTCGAACGACCAGCGCGAGGCGACCGTCTGGCTCGTTCGCCATCAGGCCGATCTCGACGAGCCCGACGCGATTCCGCTGGCGGGCCTGAAGCGGCTCATGGCACATGGCAGCTTCACCGCGCTGCGGACGCTGGCAGAAGCTCGTTACCAGGTGTTGCCCGACGGACGGGAAAGAAGCGCTGCCCTGCAACGGCGTCTCTCCTCGATCGCCCCCGAGGCCGTCCAGCCGCCGCCGTTTATCACCGGCGACGACCTGGCGCAACGCGGCGTCGAGCCTGGCCCAATCTACAAGGAAATCCTCGACGAGCTGTACACCCGCCAGCTCGATGAGACGGTCCGTTCACGCCCGGCAGCGCTGCAGGCACTGAAGACCCTGCTGCGCGCGCGGGGATTCGCCTAGGCAACCAGCCGCGAAGCGCTGCTCACCCGCGGCGGATGGCACGGTCTGATGAAGGCAGGAGGTGGGTCCCGTCGCTCAAGGCCGCTCCGGCGGCAGCATTACGTTGATCGCGGAGGGGACGATTTCGATTTCGACCGGCAGATGGCCGGCCGGATCGCCGTCGCTCTGTATCGGTAGGGGCTCGTCGGATTCGAGCCGGACGCGTTTGACCTGTTTGTACGTGACGCGTGGATGCTCGACGTGCCAGTTGAGCCACGTCCAGAAAGCATGCTCCATCAGTTGGCCGCGGTGGGCGCAGCGAAAAATGCAAAGGTCCAATAACCCGTCGTCCCAGCGGGCCTCCCGCAGGATTCGCAGGCCGATCGCATACCGCGGAACGTTCCCCACGAACACCAACGCCGGCTCGTCGCAAATCTGCTCGCCGTCCACGATCACCCGCACCGCCGGGAAACGGTATTGGCAGAACGTCTGCCACAGCGGCCAGAAATACGTCAAATGGGTGATGTGGCCGCGGCGTTCGCGCGCCAGCCGGGCGACGGCCTCCGCGTCAAACCCGGCCCCAACCACCGTCAAAAAGGGCTGACCGTTGACCGTCGCCGCGTCGATCGGTGAAACCTGCCCGTTGTTGAACGTGTCCCAGACCGCGTCCAAATCCGCCACCAGCCCGAGCTGCTTGGCCAGCAGATTCTCCGTGCCGAGCGGCAGCACCAGCAGCGGGTTCGTGCGGCCTATCAGCCCCGGGAGCGCGTTGCGCACGGTGCCGTCCCCACCGGCCAGCACGATGATGGTCCTGCCGGTGGCGTGTCGGCTGACGCAGCGTGGCAGGTCGTCGGAGCCGGTGGGTACCGACACTTGGCAGTTGTGCCCGGCAGCCAGCAGACGGTCGCGAAAGCGCTCCACCAGCTCGCGTCTCCAGCCGCTGCCGGCGACCGGGTTGACGATGATCGCCACGTCGCGCCTCTGACCGGTATGCGAACTGCTCATTCCGATTGCCCATCGGCGGCCGGGCCGCGGCGGGCCCACCTATCTCACAGATGCTACCCTGTGAATCTTATCATCGCCGCGGTGACTTGGGTGGATTCAGCCCGCGCCCGGAGAATCCTTGCTCGGACGGGGGCCGACCTTCGGCTGGGGACGCAGTCGGAGCGAATTGGCGCTTGACGGGCCCGCT
>JAUWXH010000290.1 GCA_030616465.1 Planctomycetota bacterium
CCAAGCGCAAAGGCGAGAGCGTCGAGTTCGCTGACTACCGCAACTACGTCGTCGGCGACGACCTGCGCTTCCTCGATTGGAACATCTATGCCCGGCTGGAGAAGCTGCTGCTCAAGCTGTTCATGGAGGAGGAGGACCTCAACGTCACGGTCCTCTTCGACGTCTCCGCCAGCATGGACTGGGGCGACCCGCACAAAGGGCTGTACGTCAAGCGCGTCGCCGCCGCCCTGGCCTACATCGGCCTGGTCAACTATGACCGCGTCAGCCTCTACGGCTATTCCGACACGCTGGCCCACGAGATGCGCGGCGTGCGCGGCCGGCGGCTGGTCTCCCAGGTCATCCGTTTCTTGCAGGACATCCCGCTGGGCGGCGTGTCGAACTTCTCCGCGGTCGGCAAACGCTTCGCCGTGCACCATACCGGTAGGGGGGTGGTGATCGTTATCAGCGATTTCCTCGACAAGGGCGGCTACGTGGACGGCATGCGCTACTTGCTCAGCCGCAACCTGGACCTCTACGCCATCCAGGTGCTTTCGCCGGAGGAGATCGACCCGACGCTGGCCGGCGACCTGAAGCTGCGCGACGTGGAGGATGACGACCTCGCCGAGGTGACGATCAGCAAGCCGCTGCTGGCCAAGTACAAGGCCAACCTGACGGCCTACTGCACCGAGCTCAAGAACTACTGCACGCAGCGCGGGATTACGTACCTGTTCACGAACACGCGGGTCCCGTTTGATATACTGGTAATGTCGTATTTGCGGCAGCGGGGATTATTGCGGTGAGCGAGTGGAGTGCCGGCTTGTGAGGCCCCGCAGGGGCCGACTGGCTGTAGCCACGGGCGCGAGCCCGTGGTGAAGAGCGCGCGATTGTACGGGAGAGCCCCCGCAGGGGGCGATTGAGGCCGACGCGCATGGGGCACACGTATTCAAACCTCCTGGTCCACGTCATTTTCACGACGAAACACCGCGCGCCGATAATCCGCGCCGAACTCCGTCCGCGGCTCTATGAATACCTCGCCGGCGTCGCCCGCCACGAGTTCGGCCGGCCGATCGAGATCGGCGGGACCGAGGACCATTTGCACGGTTTGCTCGCGCTGCGGACCGATGTGTCCGTGGCAGAAGCGATGCGGAAATGGAAGAGCTTGTCGTCGGGCTGGGTTCACAAGACGTTTCCGCGGTACGGCGAGTTCGGTTGGCAGGACGGCTACGCGGTGTTCAGCGTCAGCGAGTCGGCAGTGGATTCGGTGCGAGCGTACATCGCCCGTCAGGAATTGCATCATCGGAAGATGTCGTTCGGGGAGGAGTTGCGGGCATTCCTCGATCGGCATGGGGTTGGGTATGATCCAGACCACCTGGTTGATTGAGGGCTCAAGCGCCCCCTGCGGGGGCTTGGCGCGTGGGCGACGTCTTCGTTCCACGGGCTCGCGCCCGTGGCTATTGTCATTCGCCCCCTGAAGGGGGCTCTGTTGCACGCTCGGTGAGCCCACCGGGGCGCGCGCGTAGAATAGCGAGCGGACCACGCAGCGGTAATCAGCGGAGAACGCGGTGAGTTTCCTGGCGCCTCTGGCATTCTGGATCACGGCGATCGTCGTTCCGACGCTGCTGATCCTGTACTTTCTCAAGCTGCGCCGCCGCGAGCAGCTCGTGCCCTCCACCTTGCTGTGGAAGCGCGCGGTGCAGGACCTGCAGGTCAACGCGCCCTTCCAGCGGCTGCGCAAGAACCTGCTTCTGCTGCTGCAACTGCTGGTGTTGCTGGCCGCGGTGGCTGCGCTGGCCCGCCCGATCGTCGAAACCACCGTCAGCGAAGAAGAGAGCGTTGTCCTGCTCATCGACCGCTCGGCCTCGATGAACACCCTGGAGGGCGGCCAAACGCGCCTCGAACTGGCCAAAGAGCAGGCCATCCGGCACGTCAAGACGCTCAATCTCACCAGCGGTGGCTGGTTCTCCTTCGGCAGCGCCGAGCCCCGGACACGCGTGATGATTATTACCTTCTCCGACCGCGCCCGCGTGGTCTCGCCGTTCACGACCAACACCAGCGAGCTGGTCGAACTCATCCGGGCGATTGAGCCGACCGACGCCCAGACGAATATGCGCGAGGCGCTGGAGCTGGCCGAGGCGTACATGATGCCGTCGCGCGGCGCGGTGGCCTTGACCGATCCGCTGAATCAGCCGGGAGGACCTGCGAGTCCGGCCGTAGATCAACGACCCGTGCCCGGCGGTCAGGAATCCAAGCTGGTGCTGATCTCCGACGGGGGGGTCGCGGACATCGGGGACCTGGTGCTCAAGGCCGGGACCATGGAGCTGCTCAAGATCGGCGAGACGCGCGACAACGTCGGCATCACCGCCCTGCGCACGCGGCGCAACTACGAGCGGCCGGAGATCCTGGATATTTTCCTGCAGGTGCAGAACTTCGGCCCCGAACCGGTCAGGACCGACGTGTCGCTGTACGTGGACGGCGAGCTGTCAGCGGTGCAGGCCGTCGCCCTGGCCGCAGGTGCGCCCGAGCAGCCCGACGAGGGGAGCACGGCCGCGGCTGTCGAGCCGCGCCTGACCGGTAACACCGCCTCGCTGAGCTTCGAGCTGACGCTGGACCGGGCGGCGGTCGTGGAAGCCCGGCTGTCGCGCGACGATGCCCTGCTGATAGACGATCGCGTGTATGCGGTCGTGCCGCCGCCACGCAAGCTGCGCGTGTTGGTGGTCAGCAGCGGAAACCAGTTCCTTCAGAGCGTGCTGGCCGGTTTGCCGCTCGAGAGACCACCGAAGTACATGACGCCGGAGGGTTACGAGGCTGCTCCCGCCGGCGAGATCGAGGTTGAGGGCCAGTCGATCTACGACGTCGTGATCTTCGATCAACACAACACGAGCCGGCTGCCGACTGGCAACTACCTGTTCATTGACGCGTTGCCGCAGATCGACGAGATCAAGGCGACCGAGGAGCTGGGGCCGCACATGCTGCTGTGGTGGGACGAGACCCACCCGGTGCTGCGGCACGTCGCGCTGGATTTCGTGCACATCGCCAAAGGGACCGTGCTCCAGATGCCGCCCGAGGCGGAGACGTTGATCGAAGGTCCACGCGGGCCGGTGTTGGCGCGTTACGCTAAGGACGGCCGCCATTACCTCATTCTCTCTTTCTCGGTCAAGATGAGCGACTGGGTGATCAAGCCGAGCTTCCCGGTCTTCGTCTACAACGCCCTGCGGTACCTCGGCAGCGGCGGCGCAACCGCCGAGCAGGGGCCCGCCCGGCCGGGTGAGGCGCTGCGTATTCCGCTGCCGGCGGGGACGCAGGAGGCTGAGCTTACCCGTCCGGACGGCTCGAAGGTCAAGCTCACCGTGGAGCCCGGACAACGAGCACGCTATGCCGGCACGCACCGGGTGGGGGTCTACCGCGTTGAGCCCGGCATCGAGGGGCGCGACAGCTTCGCGGTGAATCTCGAGGACGCCGCCGAGAGCGACATTGCCCCACGCGGCAACCTCAAGATCGGCACCCAGGCGGTCGCGGAGGTCAGCGGCATCCGTACGGCCACGCCGGAGATCTGGCGCTGGTTTGTCGGCGCGGCGTTGCTGATCGTCTTGCTGGAGTGGTACATATACAATCGACGGGTTATGGTCTAGAGTGTCAATGAGAGCAGCGTGGCACGGGCATCTTGCCTGTGTTCGCGTCGTCGCCCTTAGGAATGTAGAGTGCCCATGCCGAACACCGATCTCAAGCCCGGACAACGTGTACGCATCATCCAGGAAATCGACCGCCGCGAAGGCAATTGGCAGTGTGAGCTCGTCGGCAAGGTCGTTTGGGCCAGGTCGGAGCCGACGGGGAGTTGGTTTGCCCACGGCAAGAACGACAAGCTGTGGCTCCGCCGACTGCGCCTGGAAAAAGAGGACGGCGAGCTCACAACCATCGTCGTTGACCAGCATACCCGCCTGGAGATCCTGGACGACGCGGACACCAGCACATAGTATTTACTGTAGTGGCCGGCCCCCCGTGTCGGCCGGTCGCACTGTCATTCTGAGCGAGCGAAGCGACCGAAGAATCTGGCCCCAGGCCGCGGACACTCCTCTGGACGCAGCGAGAGGCTCCTCGCGTCGCTCAGCGTGACCATGGACAATCCGGGCTAATCCTCGCTGGGTGCCCCACCCTTGCAGGGTG
>JAUWXH010000424.1 GCA_030616465.1 Planctomycetota bacterium
GAACACTTTGGGCAGCGTCGCGGCGGACGGACAGGCTTTGCACCGGGGGGGCGTTTGCTGGAGTCCACGGCGACGACCTGGGGAATGATCTCGCCGGCCTTCTCGACCGTCACCGTGTCGCCCACGTGCACGTCAAGACGCCGCACCTGGTCGAAATTGTGCAGCGTGGCCCGCTTGACCGTCGTGCCGGACAGTTGCACCGGCTCCAGATTGGCCACTGGCGTGATCGTGCCCAGCTTACCGACCTGGAAAACCACTTCCTTCAAGCGAGTCTGCGCCTGCTCGGCGGCGTACTTGAAGGCGATGCACCAGCGCGGGGCCTTGCTGGTGGCACCAAGCCGCTCGCGCTGGGCGAGGCGGTCGATCTTAGCAACCAGACCGTCGGTCTCGTAATCGAGCTCGCGGCGTCGCGCGTCCCATTGCTCGACGAAGTCGATGACCGCGTCGATGCCACCGCACTTACGCATGTGCGGGCTGGTGGGGATGCCCCAACCGCGGAGATGTTCGAAGAGCTGCGTGTGCCGCGCTACGCCGGCCGGCAACGGGTCGATCTCACCGAACCCGTGACAGATAAACGCCAGCTTCCGCGTGGCGACAATGCGCGAATCGAGCTGCTTGAGCGTGCCGGCCGTGGCGTTGCGCGGATTCTTGAACGGCTCCTCGCCCGCCGTTTCACGTCGCCGATTCGTTTCATCGAAATCCGGCCGCGGCCAGAAGACCTCGCCGCGGACCTCGACTACCCGCGGCCAATCCTCGCCGCGCAGTCGCAGGGGAACGCTGCGCACGGCCCGGATGTTTTGGGTGATGTCGTCGCCGGTCTGCCCGTCCCCACGGGTGACGCCGCGCGCCAGCCGCCCGTCTTCATAGCGGATCGAGACCGCCACCCCGTCGATCTTCGGATCCACGGCATATTCAAAGGCCTCCTCGCCCAGCCCCCGCCGTACACGGCCATCGAACTCGCGCAGCTCCGCCGCCGAATAGGTGTTGTCGATCGACAGCATCGGGACGGCGTGGCGGACGTGCTCGAAGCCTTCCAGCGGCCGCTCGCCGACGCGCTGGGTAGGCGAGTCCGGCGTGATCAGCCGCGGGTGCTTCTGCTCGAGCGCGCCCAGCTTGCGCACCAGCTCGTCGTACTGCTGATCGCTGATCTCGGGGTTGGCTTCGACAAAGTAGAGGTAGTCGTGTCGGCGGATCTCGTCGCGCAGTGCTTCGATCCGCTTCCGCGCAGCAGCTTCGTCGTGTTTAGCCCTGCTCATCGCCGGCAGTCCGCACGGGTGGCGCCGGCCGCGTTTCCACTTCCATCTGAAGCCCGCTGAGCTTCAGCGAGCCGTGGGCCGAACGCCCGGCCTCGACTTCGATGGCCACCTGGCCCGCCAAGAAGACGTTCACCGACTCCCCCGGCCCGAGCGTCAACGTGAAACGAAGCTCCTTACGATCCCGGCTGGAGGCGGCACCCTGCTTGGTGGAGTGCTGCACCAGGCTGAAGCTGTTCAGCAGGCGGTTGCGCCCGTCGCGGGCGTAAAGCTTCAGGCCCACGGTCGCGTCCGGCCAGGGCGTGGCCGGGTCGGCCCCCGCCTCGTACTCATACTCACAGCTAACCGCCACATTCAGGTCAACCTGCCGATCGCCGTCGTTCGCAAACGCATGGCCGAGCTGGAAGGTGGCCGACGCCTGCCCGCCGCTGGTGACCCGGGCGCTCACCGCGCCCTGCCCCTCCCGCTTCGCGCGTGCGTCCGCCTCGGCGGTTCCGTCCAGGCCGGCCTGCTGTTGCGACCGGTTCAGGTGAATCGAGAACGGTTCGTCCTGCGGCAGCCGCAGGGTCTTGCCTTCGGTACGGCCGAGCGCCTGCGGCTTGGGTTTGGCAGACAGCTCGCTACCGAAGTTAGCGCCCCCGCAGCCGACGGCAGCGAGCGTCAGGGAACCGGCTGCGGCGAGCAGCCACGCTGAGCAAACTGGTTTCGCGCGTCGTTTGGTCACGGGACAGGCCTCCATAACTGGTGTGTGGCATTGAATCATCAAGCCCCCGCCGCGGCAAGGGCCGTGCGGCAACCCGCCGCGTCAGCCCGACCACTCGTCCATGCCGAAATGGAACGACCACGCCGCCTGGATGAGCATCATGACGGTCAGCAGCACGTAGCGGGGGGCCGGGCGCAACTCGCGGGTACACCACGCCGCCAGCACGATGAACGCCGGCACCGAGACGGCCATATACCGGGCAATCGGCTCCACGCCGAACGTCGCCCCGCCGGAAGCCGCGTAAGAGTGCGCGAAGATGAAAGGTGCCAGCAGCAGCAGCGGTCGGAAGCTGCGCGGCACGCGTGGCAGCCCGGCCAGACTCAGAAACAGGATCGCGAAATTCACCGGCATATTCCAGGTGAACGGGTAGACCAGGTTCACCAGCCCGATCGGGAAGTCCTTGATGACGCGCCCGAAGTACTTGAACTGGTCCCACACGCGGGCCAGCGTCAGGTATTGGAGCCAGTCCGAACGCGTGCTGTCAGGTATCCACCCCACGCGGAAGTTGTCGAGGTAGACCAGCGGCGACCCGAAGCGATACGCCAGGTACCCCGCGTATAGCAGGATGCCGCTGGAGGCGACGATCGTCAGGGGAGCCAACCGGCCCAGCCGCTGGGCCCGCGTCCCGCCCGCGTTGAACCAGTACGCCAGCATGAACACCGGCACCAGCCCGAGCGCCGTGGGCCGGGTCGCGGTTGCCAACCCGCACACCACGGCGGCCACCAGGAACGCCCGCCGATCGGCCAACATGAGCGTCACGACCGTCAGCAGCAGCGTAAGGCTCTCGGCGTAGCCGAAGGAGAAGTAGCACGCGGTCGGCAGACAGAACAAGCACGCCACGCTGAAACGCGCCGCACGTTCATCGACGCGCTGCCGCACCCAGAAATACAG
>JAUWXH010000044.1 GCA_030616465.1 Planctomycetota bacterium
TGACCTGCGCGCCGATGGCGCGAGACCCCCGGCGCCTTATCGTGGTCGCGCCGAACAACTGCGTGATCGCGCTCACCACTTCCCTTGGCGTCGCGTTCTTCAGCGAGTAGTACCGCCGCTCCGGCTTCTGGGCGGCGACCCGCTGATCCATCTCAGTGGCGAACTCCTTGACCCGCTCAACCGTCTTGGCGTCCGCCTGGATGATCAGCGAGTTGGTGACCGGCTCGGCTTGGAGGCTCGCGCCGGTGCCGCCGCGCCCGCCATACCGCCCGCGGGGTCCCGTGCTGCCCGGCGGCAACAACCCCTGCGCAATCGCCGCCACCTGGCTGGCGTCGGCGTGCTCCAGCGGGAGGATCACCAGCGGCTTGCCGGCCGACTCGATGTCCATCGACTTGACCAGCGCCTCGATCTCCTCCAAGGCCGGCTTGATCGCCTGCACGTAGATCGTCTCACCGTCTGCCGCAATGAACACCGGCGAACGCCCCAGCGTCGGGTGCGTGTAGACGCGGTAGAACATCTGCAGCGTGCTGGAGATCATCTGGGCGTTGCCGTTCTCGATTGCGAAGCTCTTGATCTCGGGGGTATTGCTGACGGCGTTGCTGTCCCAGAGTCGGATGGTCTCCTCGACCTTGGTCCACTGCTCGTCCGAGCAGAAGACGATCAGGATCCCGGCTTCATCGAGCGGGATGACCTGCGGGGTCGCGGTCGTTCTGGCAGGCCGCCCGCGCCGGCTCGGCATGCGCGGCCCGGCTCGACCGGTACCATCCAGCAATGGCAAGATGATCTGCGCCACCCGGCTGGGAGCGAGATTCTCCAGCTCGACGACGTGCCGGTTTTCCTGAGCCCCCTCCACGTCGAGCTCGGTGATGATCTTCTCGATGCGAGTCATCTCCCCGCGGTCGGCGATGACGTGCAGGGCGTTGTTGGCGACGCTCAGGAGCACCAGCGTCGGCCGAGCGGTGCGGCCGCGCGCACCGCTCGCGGCCGTGCCGCGGGCGACCTGCTCGACGATGGGCTGAATCTGTTCGGCCCGGGCGTACTGAAGCTCGAACGTGCGGAAATTACTCGGCGCCTCCCGGTCGATCTCCTCCACCATCTCCTTGACGCGTCCGAGGCCCTCCTCGTTCGCGTAGACGATCAGCGAATTGGTGGGTTCGTGGGCAAAGAGGCGCACGGTCTTCTTAGCCCGCTCGTAGATGTCCTCGACGATGATGTCCTGCGGCGTGGGCTGCTGCGGCTGCCGCTGGGGCGTGCGGCTGGTCGTGCGGCCGCGGCTGCTGGTGCGGCGCTGCGGCTGCGTGGGCACGCGGACACGCGTCGCCTGCCGGCCCTGCTCCTGCTGGAAAATCTGGTTGAGCAGGTTGGCGATCTCGGTCGCGTTGCCGTGCTGAATCTCGATCACCGTCGTCGTGAAATCGCCGATCTCGCCGATCTCGTCGATCTTGGTTTCCTCAAAGAAGCGGTCTATCTTCGCGAAGTCCTCCGGCTCGGCCCGGATGATCAGCGTGTTAGTACGGTCGTCAGCGGTAATGCGGATGTCGCCTTCGGCGCCCTCGGTGATAAACCGCCGCTGTTGCCGGTCATACCGCCGGGTCGGCTGCGCCAGGCCCAACTGGTCGCGCAGGATACGCTCGATGTCACGGGCATTGGTCTTGAACTTGTAGACCCTCGTCCGGCGGATGTCCTGCTTGTCGAGCTTGATCCGGCGACGGAGCTCCTCGAACTTGCGCACGTCGCGGGCCAACGCCGTAATCTTCACCTGGTTGGTATCCGGCGGCACGATCGGCAGGTTTGTACCCTCAAAGAAGCTGCTGAACGCGTCACAGAGGTCTTCCGCCGCCCGTTCCTCCCCCACGTCGATATAGACGATGACGAATTGCATGTCGCGTGGGTTGGCCCGCTCGAACTCCTCGAGCGACGAATAGACGTATTCGAGCGGCAACTTCGCGTGCACGTCCGCCAGGCGTACGACATACACGTAGTTCTCGGTCTCGAGGAAGTAGTAACCCTGGTCAGAGAGCAGGACCTGGAACTCGTCGATCGCCTCCTGCTTGGTGAACTTGCGCGAGCTGATGTAGGTCAACTCGCCCGTGGGTAGCTCGTACGACTCGGTCATTAGCGGCTTGCCGATCCGCCTGGCGATTTGGACGATCACGTCCTCCCACGGCATGCCGTCAAAGACGAACCATTCGGTGCGCTCGTCTTCGACCTTGGCGGGGCGCCGCGGTTCAACCTCGGCTTCCGGCGGGACCGTCGGCCGCTCAACCTGCGGGCGAGCGGGCCTGCTGGTAACCCGGGTCGGCTCCTGTTCCTGGCGCGCCGTGGGCGGCCGGATGGAACGCCCACGCGTACTCGGCTGGACAGACCGCCCCAGATCGCGCGGTCCGACAGAGCGGGGCGCACCTGCCGGCGGTTTGCGCTCGACCCCCGGCCGGGCACCCTGGGTGGAAAGCTGCGCGCGACTCTTCAGGTCCTTGCGGTCGGATGGGCGATCGGGAGGCTGGTCGCCGGTCGGGCGCCGAGCAGGCTGCGTGGCCGGTTTCGACGAGGCCGGCTTGGTGCTCGCGGCCTGCTCCTGGAGTGCCCAGTATTTGTCCACGGCGTCGGTGGCGGGCTGCGACTTGGCCTGTGCCGCCGGCTGCGTCGCAGGCTGCGACGTGGGAGCCTTCTGCGGCTTGTCTTGCTCCTTGACTTGGGGAGTCTTGGCCTGGGCCAGTCCTGCCGCGGGCGTCAACCACGCAAGCACAACCACCGCCAGCCAACCACCAACAGCGCGCTGTCGATTGGGGCGCGACATGTTTCCACCTCTCTTCAAACCGTAAAATCGAGCCGATGCCGACGGGTCTGGGCCGATGTCCGTCTCGGCGGTCAACCCTGCCCGACGAATCCATTCACGAGCCACTGGCAGTAGCCCTCCGGTTATCCACTCACTCCAGGCGGCGACCCGGCACGACACAGCCGAGGCCACAAACGCGGCCCGGAGTATCTACATACCTTATACCCGCACGCGCGGGTCAGGTGACAGGCGAAAACCCGCCCCGCCGCCCGACAACCGCACCCGGAACCCCCGCGAGGGGCACGAGTTAGAAACGGCGGGCGGTTCAACATGCGCTTCAACGGTCCAGTCTCTCCGCAGGCGGAGATAGGCTCGGTCGGGCAGCCTGCTTCGGCCCCTCCGGGTGAAGCTCGCGTATGATCTCCGGGTCGGCTTCCTCGAGCCGCACGCGGTCTCTGAAGCTGGACCCGATCGGATAGAAGTAGTCTTCGGTTTCCTCGTCCGCCCCCCCACGCTTGGGCACCCGCACCACGATCCCCTTCGGGTGAACCAAGACGAGCGTGCCGTCGTCGATGTCATCGTTGAGATGGTACTCGGCCAACGGCTCCTCCCGGTGGTCCTCGTCGAGCACGCACGCGATCAGGTCTCCATACAAGGATTCCACGCCGACCACTTTCATGTTCGGCCGCGGCTTCGGCCTGACCTGCTCCGCCTCCTCGTGACGTACAACTTCGCGTGTCGTCGGCGTCTGGACGGTCCGCACCGGGGGGCGGTACTTCTGGAAGAAGTTCACCTCCGCAATCTCGTCGTACGCCTCCGGCTCGTACGCGAGGTAGGTCGAGGCCGGTTGATTCGGATCGGGCGCCAGGTGCTTGGTGCCCTTGAGCTTGGGCAGCACCAACGTCGTCGCGTTCACGCTCACCACCAGCGTGGCAGGCTTGTTGCTCCCCCTGCCCCGTCCACGTGTTCTGCGTGTGCTGTTCCCTTCTTCGGCGCGCAGGCTGACGTTCGACAGGCGGGCCAGATACGGCCATTGGCGCAAGTCGCGCATGAAGCCGACCACCGCCTCCAGCGAGCCCTCGGCATGCACCCGCGATGACACTTCCACCAAGCCGCTCTTCAGTTTGCGCGGCGTGCCCTGGGTGATCCTGTGCCCTTCAGTCAGTTCGTGACGCTTGAGCAACGTGGCGACCTCACGGAAGAGAGCGACCTTCGCCTTTTCCACGTTGTCGGAGAACGTCCGGGCGGTGTAAGTCTCCCAATCCTTGGTGATGTTCTGGTGTTGCTCGACGAAGTCTTCGAGGTTAGCTCTCTTTTTGGCGGCGGTGTCCAGCGACTTGTTCAAAGACCTAAGCGGCTCGATCACCACCAAGCGGAGCAGCGTGGAACCGCCGGCCAAGGCCACCACGCCGCCCACGACGCCCGCGAGGATTTTCTCACGTCCGGTCATCGGCGGCCTCCGGCCGTCCACTCGGAAAGCACTCTGCGGCGCCGCTTCTTGCGGTCGCGCTCACGCTGGTCGGTTCCGCTCACGTGTTTGCGCCACTGGAGCAGTTCGACGCGGACGCGCGCCTCGCCGCGTAAGCCTTCTTCGCGCTTCGGATCCTCGCGATAGCTCTGCTCGATGACGACCTGATACTTCTTGCCGTTTTCAATCTGGTTGAGCGTCTCGATGAACGCCGTAAGGATCTCGTAGTCGGCACAGAGCAGATCCAGGCTGATGGCGCCTTTACGCTCATCGAGCGTAGCCTGCTCGACGAGCATCTTCTTGCCAGGCTCGATCATGTTCTGCGTGAGCGCGAGCAGGTGGTCGAGCCAGACGAGCAGCTCATTCCCCCGCTCCCAGTCCTTCACGACGTCCACCATGTCGAGGACCTCGAGCTGGGCCTCGGCCTGCTCGGCCAGGCGGCCGTTGCGGTCGATCTCGTCTTGCAGGGCGGCCAGTTGCCCCTTCTTGTCCCAGACGTGCTTGCCGAAGACCGTCCCCGCCGCGATCAGGACCACCGCCGCCGCGATACCGGCAATCCGCAGGTTGCGCTTGAGCGTCTGCCGCGGCGGGATCGGTTTCTTGGGATTGATGAAATCGAGCTCGAGCAGCCCTTCCTCGCCCAGCCCCCACGCCAACCCCAACGCCGCCGAGAACGAACGCAGCTTGGCTGCCTCGGAGGCGTCGGCGTCCAGCACGCCGGTGGGGTCGAACAGATCGGTCGGCAGCTCGAAGCGTTGTCCAACGGACTCGGCCAGTTGCGACTCGAGGCCGCTGCTGCCGCCGATCAGGATGCGGTCCACGGTGGCGTCCACGTCGGTGGCCCGGTAAGCCTGCAAGGTGCGCGTAATTTCCACGAGCAGCTCGGCGATCGCCGTGCGTTCGCTCTCGTCGGAAAACGCGAAGCCGGCCAGCTCGGCGGCGGAGGCGGCGGTCGAGTCGGTGATGAGCTCCCCGCTGGTCAGCGGCAGCGTGACATTCGCCGCCCGCGAGAAGGCCAACGCGCCGCCGCAGATGATGTCGATCTCCGTCATCGTCGGGCCAACATCCACATACAAGACGCGCTGCTCGGCCAGCCCCGGCAACTGACACACGCTGATCCGATTCGCGTACGGGCGCAGCCCGATGCGGGCCGGCGTCAAACCCGCGGCCTGACAGGTCTCGCGCAGCCGGGCCAGCGTCTCCGCGCGGATGGCGGCCAGAAGCACCTCAGTCGCGCGCCCGTCCTCGTCAGACTGCAGGATTACATGATCGATCACCGCCTCGTCGAGCGGAAAAGGAAGCTCCTTCAGGGCCTGGAAGCGGACGGCCGCCGCCAACTCGCTCACCGGCGTGGGCGGCAGCGTCATCCGGTTGAGGACCACCTTGTCGCGCGGCACATCCACGATGACGCGCCGATGGTGCCAGCGGTGTCGCCGCTGCATCTGGGCGATGAACCCCCCCATCGCCTGCGGGTCGTCCGCGTCCACGGTATTCGGCACGCGGTGGGAATGGGCGTCTTCGAGCTGCATGGGGCCCCCGCCGATGCGTGCGACCACCATCCGCAGCGAGCGCTTGTCCCAATCGACGCACAGGATACTTCGCGGCAGCCGAATCAAAGCGACATCCTTTTCTCAGGGCGTAACCGCAATCCGCGTCTCGTCGTCCACCGGCCAAGCCGGGCCCAACGACGTCAGCTCACGATGATACTTGATCTGGGCCAGCGGGCCGACCATCTCGATCACCCATTCATACCGACGGGAGATCCTCAGGTGATCGGCGTAACCCAACACCTCCACATGAAACTGGTACGCTCTGGTGGTGATGTACGGGGCGATGGCGTGGAACGTAGCCACGTCCACCGCGTCCAACACCAGCGGCCAGGCCGTCGTTCGCAGCGAATCCGCATCCGCCTGCTGGCGCGTGTCCACGATGGCCGCGGCCGCCTCGAGCGTCATGCCCGGGATCAACACCAGCACCCGAATCGGCGCGGTATTGATGTTGATCAGCCCCTCGATCGGCTCCTCGGCCTCGTCCAACGAACGAGTGCTGAGGTAATCCATGACGTACGGCAACTCTTCGAGCGTGACCGGGCTGTCGGCCAGCTCGGCCGGGGCGGTTCCCCCGGTTCCGCCCTCTTCCCCCTCTGCCACCTCATCAGTCCGCTGGTAGAGCTCCGCCGGGCTACCGATCTGGCTGAAGTCGAAGTTGCCGCCTTTGAGGCTGCCGAGGAATTCCAGTGTCGCGTCGCTGAGCTCGCCCTCCTGGAAGTACTGCTCGAGCTGCGCCCCAACGGTAAGTGCGTCGGCGTTCAGGTTGATACGCGCCTTGTTGTCGGCGGCGGTATCGACCTCGCGCGACCAGATGGTCAGGAAGGGAGCAATCCCGCGATTGAGCTCGCCGTCCTCGTTGTCGTAGTACGGGAACGTTGCGTCGCCGTCGTCCTCGTTGACGTCGAGCACGCCGTTGCGGTTGACGTCCTCGCCATACAGGATCGCCGCCGAGAAACCCTTCACCAGCAGCAGCTCCTCGACGGTATCGAAGCGCCCGTTCTTGGCGTTGTAGGCGGGCTCCAGCAGATTGTAGTAATCCTGGCTCTCGGCGCCATCGTCGCGCAGCGTATCGTCTTCGTCCCGCCAGTCGAGCAACGCGTTAATCAATTCCTGCGAGTTGTCCAGGCTTAACCCGAACAGCAGCGGGGTGAGCAGCTCGGTGATTTGCTGCTCGGTGGCGGTGTTGAGGTTGAGTTTGCCGGACTCCGGCGTGACGCCGAAGCGGATCACGTCGGGCAGCCCGTCGAACGTTTGGGCCACGACGCTGTAGCGCCAGGCCGCGACCGGTGCCTCGCCGCTGGCCAGCATCTCCCGCCGCGAGGACTCTTCCTGCAAGGGGTCGCTGTCGCGGTCGTAGCTTTCAGCCCAGACCAGCGCGTGGTGGAGGCGCTCGGGCACGTCGAACCACAATGCCGAGTTGTCGCGGTCCTCGCGCAGGATCGAAACCACCTCTTCCAACCCGGACTCGGCCACCAGCCGGGCCTGCTGGCCGTCGGCATAAGCGAAGGCGCCGGCGGTCTCGGCCCGCACGAAGAAGACGAAGCCAGCCATGGTCACCGCCAGCAGGCCGATCAGCGCCAGCACGACCGGGAGGATGAACGCGTGCCGCGGGTGAGCAGTGCCCCACCTCCCCAGAGGTGGAGGACCCGGACGATGAGCCGCGGACTTCAGTCCGCGCGGCGCCGCGCAGGCTGAAGCCTGCGGCTCTTTACGACCGCTTCTGTCAGGCGCTCTGTGTCGAGGCCAGGCACTCAAAACGGCCCTCCCTCCACGCCGAACATCTCGGCCGCCTGCTGACCGACCCGTTGGATGCGGCTGCCGAAGAAGCGGTCGGCCGCCAGAATGCGGATGACCATGCTGTACCGGTCGGCGTGCTCCCGATCGTCACCGAGCGGGTACTGGTCAAGCGTAAACTCGTCGAGGTCCTGATCCTCCAACTCATGCTCGGTGATCGAGTTGAAGCCGACGGTCACCTGGATGAGTTGCGGCAGCGAGTTGCCCTCGGTGATGGACCACTCGACGTCCCACTCCACGCCATCGAAGTAGCGGAACTCGATATAGCCAATCTCGTGCGACCACAGGTCGGTGCGGATGTCGAACGGGTCTTCCTCATCGACCAGGAACTGGTTGAGAGTTTTCTTCTCGGTCCGCAACAGGCCGCCGACCAGCGGCTCACCCTCCTCAGTGGTCTCGTAAGGGTCGATCCACAGCCCGTAGGAAACGAGCGTCAGATCGTGCTGGGCGGGCGGCGGGTCGTCCCACTCGTCCAGGAACTCGTACTGGTGTGCACCCGGCATCACGGCGGTGAGGAAGGTAATGTTGCGCCGGTCACCGACCAGCCGCTGTTCCATCGGAAACCCGACCTCCTCCGCGCCTACACAGCCGCGCAGCTCGACCGCGATGCGCTGGAGGACCTGGCGGGCGATCTCGGTGCGGTCGGCGGCGGCGGCGCAATGGCGACGAGTCTGGGCGGCTTCCCAGGAAAAGGTGAGCAGCGCGCTCAGCAGCATCACCATCAGCGAGATCGAGATGACGACCTCGAGCAAGGTGAGCCCGCGCGTGTGGTTAGGGAAGGTCCGGATCATCGTCCGCCGCTCGCTTCGTCCCGCATGCGCTGGAAGTCTTCGATCGTAAGGGGCTGGGACGGACCGCCTTCGGCGCCGCCCCGACCACCGGGTCTGCCCTCCCCACCGCCCCGGCCGCCGCGCCCGCCCCCGCCGGAAAACCCTCCGCCGCCCATGCCCTGCATCATTTCCTCGAGCGGCAGGTTCTCGGCCTGGCCGCCCAGGCGGTTGCGGATCATCTCCTGCAGGTCGGCCGGTGGTCCGCCGCCGCCCCCCCGCCCGCCGCGGGTCGCGCTCATGAACTGCTCCAACAACGGCAACAACTGCGGCAGGAGTTCCAGCAGCAGCTCGGGGTCGAGCGAAACCAACTCCTGCGGGTTCATCGCCGAGGGGTCGAAACCCATAATGGGCATGAGTTCCGAGATTTGGGTGAGCTGCTCCTCGGTCAGGCCGAAATCCTCTGCCAGATCGATCAGGCCGGGCTCGGCTTTCAACAGATTCAGGCGGCAGATCACCCGCGCGCCCTCGATGGTGTCGCGAAGCTCGGGGTCTTCCTGGAAGAGGACGTCAATGGTGACCAGCCCGATCCCTTCGAGGTCCACCTCCACCGGCTCGATGGTC
>JAUWXH010000270.1 GCA_030616465.1 Planctomycetota bacterium
CCCTCATGATCGACAAGTGCCCGTAGGGGACACGACCATGAGACGACTATCCAGCGATTCTCGACAGATCCTGGGAGTGGCGTTTGCGGCTGGCCTGGGTGTACTTGTCTTGTCAGCGCTATGTGTAATTGTGCTGGACCGAGAAATCAGCAAATCCACGGGCCGCGTAGATGTACGCGCCCTCAGACAAGCACGGACTCTGGCGCTAGTGGCCGGACCGTCCGCACAGATCATCCCGATCGGCATTCTTATATGGGTGCTGTTTTCCACCTACAGGCGTGACATCACCAGGACTGTAAAACACCTGGCGCAAATCATCAGGAACTGCAAGCGGGAGCTATTTATTGCATTAGCGATATCTGTCACTCTGGCGATGCTGACGGTAATCGCGATACCACTGGTGGAGGCAGCGGCGAAGAACAAAATGGTTACGATTGATTATGATGAGAGGGCTGCGAACGGACTGCGAATAGCTGTTCGAGGGCTGGTGACGAAGATAGGACTCGTGGCACAGCTTGTTCCCCTCGGCGTGGTCGTTTACGGCTTGTATAGAGCTTACCGCGAAACCAGGCGAAGAGGCTTCTGTCGCTACTGCGGGTACAACTTGAAGGGCAACGTATCAGGTGTCTGTCCCGAGTGCGGGACGCCGACCGGGCGCAGGGGCAAGACGCCATGAGACGGCGTTCACGAACACGACGCGTGCTGAAGTGGGTGGGGACGGTCGTGTCTGTGCTGATCGCCATCGCCTGGACCGATGGCGGCCATACCGGTTACCTCATTAGCACCCAGTACTTCTGGGAAACTTCGGAACATTACGGCTATGTCGGCATCACGAGCGGGTTCTTCTGGACGTTGTGGGGTAAGTCGCCGCCACCGTCGCACCTGAGGGTTACGGATAGCAAGTGGATCGCCAGGGGTGGGCCAACCAGTGCTGTGACGAAGCAGGAGGCGTGGACCATCGCTGTATTCGCCGCCGACGCCCGGTGGCGCCCGGAAGTGCGGGTGGGCCAGACCTGGGGCAAGGTCTACGTCCCCCTCTGGGTCCCCCTGGTGCCGGCGGTCATCGCAACAGCGCTCCTGTGGCGGCGCGATGGGCGAGTTGCGCCAGGCCACTGCCAGCGCTGCGGCTACGACTTGACGGGCAACGTGAGCGGACGCTGCCCCGAGTGTGGCACGGCAACTGATGCAAAGGTGGTGTAACGCGGGGCTCGGATCGCGGGCTGCGTGGCAGGCCCCACCGGTCTCGCGGTCGAACGTAAGAATACTAGTGGGTCGAAGCCGCGGCGTCCGCCACGCGGGCCCCGCCGGGCCGGTTTGCGGCCGCCCCGTCGCGTGAACATGCTGGATGTGCTCCTCCCTCCGAGTCCGTAGACGTCACCCCCATTGACGGCTATGCAAGCGTTTTGCGGAGAATCGGTGTTGCGACCCTGCTGCCAACTGGGCGTGACCTTCACCCCGAATCCTGGTTCATGGCGACAGCCGGGTTGGCCACGGTGACCCGCGGACCTTTCTGCCGGACTGGGACTGCGGCAGCGGCCCGTAGCCCTGCGCCGGGCAGAGTTCCATCCAACTCGCCCGCATACCAGTCATCGCGGTGGCGAAGTCGGCTGCGACGCGAGCACCGCCGGCTCGATGGTCTGTTCGAGTTCGGCGATGGCCGCGTCGCAGCGGGCGATTGCGGCGCTGGCCCCGTCGGGCGCGTTCGCATCGACGCAGGGCAGGATGCCGCGCGCCTGCATGTCCTCGAAGATCTCCCGGGCGCGCTGGAACCATTTGCGGGCCTGGCGGTAGTGCTCGAGCCGTTGCTCGATCGGCATAGCCGTATCCGAACCGGAGCCCGCGTTCACGGACCCGGTATTGAAGCACGACACGGCCAAATCACGGCGAGCTACGGCGTTGGCCGGATCGGCCTCCGATAGGGCCTCGGCGATCTCCACGGACTTGTGGCAACTCGCCAGGGCCTCTTCGATCTGCCCCGTCCTGGCCAACAGGAGGCCGATTCTGCAATGAATCAC
Organism: Planctomycetota bacterium; assembly: GCA_030616465.1. Lineage (GTDB taxonomy): Bacteria > Planctomycetota > Phycisphaerae > UBA1845 > Fen-1342 > JAUWXH01. The sequence goes on from JAUWXH010000270.1 coordinate 2,016, forward strand.
TGAAAGACCGCGGCGGATTTCCGCGCTGTCCGGGTCGAGCACCGCCAAGGCTTCGCGAATTCCCAGCGCCGTGCGATAGCTGGCCAGGGCCTCCTCGGTGTGGCTGGCTTGGTGCTGGATGCTGCCGATGCGCTCGTGGCTGATAGAGAGATCGCGGCGGGTCTGCGGGTCGTTTGGATCGGCCGCCAGCAAGGCTTCGTTAATCTGGAGTGACTTGCGGTAGCTCGCGAGAGCTTCCTCGAATTGGCGGGTCATGGCCAGCACGAGGCCTAGGTTGCAGTGCTCGCTGGCGAGACCTCGGCGGAATTCCACGTTGGTCGGGTCGGCGGCGGACAGGGCCTCCCGAATCTCCAGTGACTTGAGGTAGCTGACCAAGGCCTCTGTCATCTCGCCGGTTTCCCGATACAGGTTGCCGAGCTTGCAGTAGGCGGTGGCCAGGTCGCAACGGACCTGTGGGTTATCCGGGTCGGTCGCGGACAAGGACTCGAGGATCTGCAGCGCCTTGCGGTGGCTGGCAAAAGCTCCTTGCGTATTACCCAAGTGCCCGATCAGGCTTGGGTTGCCCTGAACGTCACCGACCTTCTGGTAGGCCTGGGCCAGTTCACGCTGCAACGACGGGTCGTCCCCGGCCTCGCCGGCCAGCTTGTCCAAATGCTCCAAGGCCCACGTCACGAGGTACTCACGGGCCGGCGTCGCGCCGGCCAGATCCTTGATCATGTCGTGGAATCTGAACATCATGTCGTTCGCCGCCTGGCGCATGTCGTCGAATCGGCGTGTGGCCTTCGCCTCGGCCGTCACCGCCCGCGCATACAGCATCGACGTCACTACCAGGCCGCCGGCAAGCATCAGCAGCAACGCGCATGCGGCGCCGACCGGGACTCGGTGGCGGCGTACGGTCTTTTTGAACACGTACCAACTGCTATCGCGCTTGGCCTCGATCGGCTCGCGGGCCAAGTAATGGCGAATGTCGCGGGCCAGCTCGCCGGCACTCTGGTAGCGCCGCTCGCGCTCCTTGCTGAGGCACTTGAGGACGATCGTATCGACCTCGTCGTTAATGTTTCGGCGGATCGTGCCGGGCCGGGCCGGCTCGGCCCGCAGGATATTATCCAACACGTCGCGGATGTTGCCGACTACGTCATACGGGAAGCGGCCCGTCAGCATCTGATACAGAACCACGCCGAGCGAATAGACGTCGGTGCGCAGGTCGATCTTGCTCGGCTCCGCCTCGGCCTGCTCGGGACTGGCCCACGGCAGCGAACCGAAGAACTGGCCGGTCATGCTCATGACGGGCGGCTGCGTTCCGTCGGTCACTTGTGCGGCGGCCATCTTCGCCAGGCCGAAGTCCAAGACGTGCGGCTCGCCGTTGCCATCGATACGGATGTTGCCGGGCTTGAGATCGCGGTGGATCACGCCCCGCAGGTGGGCGGCGTTCACGCCGTCGCAGATCTTGGCGAACAGACGCAGCGCCTGCTCGACCGAGGGCTTGGCCAAGGTGACGTAATCGTCCAGCGGCCGGCCGGCGATGTAGTCCATCACGTAGTAGAAGCTGCCAGTCGCCATACCGCTGTCGTGAATGGTGACGATGTTGGGGTGATTGAGTTGCCCGAGGATCTCGATCTCGCGTTCAAAGCGAGCTTTGTCGGCCCGACTGGCGAAGGGCCCCTCCTTCATGACCTTGACGGCGACCTCTCGCTTGGTCGATTGCTGAATGGCCTGATAGACGACCCCTTGTCCGCCGCGGTGGATCTCCCCCATGATCTCGTAGCCGGGGATCGAGTCCGGACGAGACGGAACCGCTTCGAGCATGTCATCCTCGGTCAGCTCGATCGTGCGCTGGTTGCTCGTTTCGCGTCCTCGCCGCACGGCGCGCTGGACCAGGGCCAGTTTGCGCAGGCCCTCGCCCAGCTCGGGCATTAGATCCGGGTGACTGCTGATGACCTGATCATCCGACAGCGACTCGCCCGACAAGCGACGATGCAGGCAGTCGTCGATCACGCCCTGTGCCCGGGACGAGCGCTCGTCAGCCCCGTCGTGCGGATTGGCCCTATGCGAGTCCATCAAAGGCCTCCGCGTGGCTCGTCGGCGCACAAGATGCTGCGGGCCGGCTAGCTCACCAACATGCTCCCCAATACGTAGAACGAAAACCGCTCAGCGGCGCCTACGGTTTCCGGCTGAAAAATCTCGACGCGTCCCCGATCGACTCGGCTAGCTGCTGCAAAGCGCGTTCGCAAAGCTTGAGCACGGCACCCTCGCTGCGCCCCATCCGCGCGGCCGTTTCCGCCGCCGACAGCCCCTCGATGTAGCGACA
>JAUWXH010000231.1 GCA_030616465.1 Planctomycetota bacterium
GTCGAGGCCCATCAAGATCAGATCGAAGTTGCCGGACAGGGCTGCTTCGATCGCCTGTTGGCCGCTCTCCACGAAGGTGAGCTCAGCACCCAACGGCCGGAGCAGGCGCTCGACCAGCCGTCCGTGGAACGGGTCATCGTCGGCCAGCAGCACGCGGACACGCGACTCCGTCTGGTGGAACGTCGTTACGTCGATCGGGTGGTCGAGCTTGACGCCGACCTCGTAGACCGAGGCCGACCCTTCCACGTAGCGGCAGCGGACGACCGTACCGTCGGCGATCTGGGCGTGGTCGTGCCGGCTGACGAGCTGTATGCGGCAACGGGTCCCGGGATACACGAAGTTTCCCAGTAAGAAGGCAACCCCCTCGCGGCTGATGTTGCGTGAGGGCACCGCGTGACTGGTCGTCGCGCTGCGACTCCGGAACTCGACTACCAGCGAAGGAACGCGGTAAGAGTAGCGCGTCGAGTTGCGCCGGTGGACCACCTCGTCGGGAGTGCTGTCGCGGTCAAGCCGGTCGAGAATCGCGCGGACTTCGTCCTCGGCCTTGCGGAGTCGTCTGTGTTGGTCCTCTGCCACGACTCTCCCATGCGGTCGCGATACGGGTGCAAGCCGGGCCCGGTCCAGGTCACACCCCCGGCAAGGACGATGCCCGGGAAGTCGTCGGTACGTCGCTTTCATCGTCGCCGGCGGTCGCGGGCATTAGTGGCTCCGCCCGCGCCGACCCGCGCGCAACTGTTATAGGGCGTCGGATCGCCCTTTTCATGTCCGCTCACTCCTCCATCGAATCGAGTTGCCTGTCTCGCGGGCTCTGCGACCGTCCCTTGGCACCATTGGCGGTTCCATATTGTCAAGAAGCGCCCGCCGCTTCAGGGCCGGCAGTTCCACCAGCGGCGGACCTCGGGCAGGGTACCCGAGCCACGCGGCTGTGCCGCCTGATCGCAAGTAACCGACTATACTAATGGGATGCTGATCGAATGGCCCGCAAACAGCGCGGGGGGCGCAGTTCAGCGTAGGGGGCACGGCGCCTTCACCTTGCTCGAGCTGCTGGTCGTGGTGGCCGTCATCGGGCTGTTGATCAGCATACTGCTCCCGGCGTTGTCATCTGCCCGTGCCCAGGCCCGCGCGGCCAAGTGCCTGGCTAACCTGCACGTCCTGGGCCAGGGCCTGGCCCTGTACGCCGCCGACCACCGCGACGTCCTCCCGCCCGGCCGGCTACCGAAGATCGACGACTGCAATGCCTATGCCGACATTCTCGGCGGCCGAAAGTACCGCCCAACGTTCACGGCGATGATGAGCGTCGCGGTCAACGCCCCGCCATTCGAGGATCCCAAGCCCTGCAAGACGGACTGGGACCGGTTCGGCGAGCGCGGCGATCGGCAGAACTACTCCTATGCGGTCTATGTCTGCCCGAGCGTGCTGGAATGGACCGACGAGCGGAACGGCAGCTACGGGTACAACTACCAGTTCCTGGGCAACTCGCGCCTATTCGACTCGGATGTCGTGGACTCGTACAAGAACTGGCCGGTTCAGTTCACCTGGGTTCGCTATCCAGGTCGCACCGTCGCCGCGGGAGACTGCATGGGCACCGCCGCGGCCTATCCGCCAAACGACCGTCAGCCGTATGACGTCAACGAGCGCCCGCCGTATGAGGACGATCTCCGAGTGGCCGAGTGCTACGGGAACGAGGGCTTCAACCTGGACCCGCCACGCATCGATCTGGAGAACGGCGAGATCGCGGGCTACAACTATGTCCCGCCGGTGCGCTCGGCGGCCGACCCCCGCCACGCCGGCAACGCCAACATGCTCTGGGTGGACGGACACGCCAACGCCCGCACGCTGCAACAGCTCGGGTATCAATTCGAATCCGACGGTAGCATCGGGCTCGACGGCGAGAATCTCCAGTGGTCCGGCAACGGCCTCGACGTCCCCTGGACGCCGGAATTCAGACCGTAGCACACGGCATCTCAATCCCACGAGCCAACATCCGCCGCGAGCAACGAGCGACCGCTCCGCCCGCCCAAGCGGTTGGCTGGTCGGGGTAGTCGGCGTACACTCACAGCCGCCGGGTGTGGCTTCGGCCAGTTCAGCCCGAAGGGAATTCGACGCGAACGACCGCATTCCGTTCGTCAGGGCATGCACACATCACAGGAACAGCTCGAGGCGGAGTACCGCGTAAGCTGGGAGCTGGTGCAGCGCGCCGGTTTCCAGGCGATGAATTGCGGCTACCTGCGAACCGCCGGCCGATCCTTCCACCGCTACCAACAGGACCTCGTCTGGCGCCTGCTTGAGCAGACCCCGATCGGCCCCGAATCGGTCGTCCTGGATGTTGGCTGCGGGATCGGCGGCCCGACTGGCTGGGTCCTGGAGCGCTTCCGGCCCGGGCTGACCGTCGGCGTCGAATACCTCGGCTCGGCCGTCCGGATGGCGGAGCAGTTGTGGTCCGGGCGCAGCCCGCGGCCCCACTTCGTGCAAGCCGACGCGCAGCGGTTGCCGCTCAAGACCGCCGGCGTTGACGTCATCCTGAATTGCGAATCCGCGCTGCACTATCGCGACAAGCACACCTTTCTGCGCGAGTGTCACCGCGTGCTCAAACCGTGCGGCCACCTTTGTCTCGGCGATATCACCACCCGTAGTCCGCGCGTGTGGGCGCTGCTGACCCGCTACGCCCGGCCGCGGGTGTATTTGTGGTCCGCCAAGCAATACCTGGCGGCGTTTTCTGCCGCCGGGTTCGAGCTGCTGGATCACGAGGAGGCATCGGCGCGCGTCGCCGCGGCCCTCCGTGCCGGTGCCCGCGAGATCTCCACGGCGGACTTCCCGGACGTACCGGACATCCGCCGCCGCGCTTCGTTTCTGCGTGTGCTGGAGTTTCTGCTTCACCGTCGGGTACTCACCTACGATCTCTTCACCGTCCGGGCCCATTGAGCGGATTAAAGCGGGGCCAGCGCCTGGAAGACGCCCCCATGAACCGCTACACTACGGGCAGGTAGAAGTACAGACGGAGGCGCGATCCTTGATCGCACGGCGACGTACATGACGGGTTGTGATTGCCGCCCTGGTTCAGGGCGGGTTACGTTCCTGGATCGTCCGCGATTCCGGCGCCTGGTGCGCCCGGCGCGCCGTGTCCGCATCCCCGTCGCTTCTGCCGTAATCACCGTCGCCAACCGAATCCACCCCACGGTAATTCTGGTCCACAGCTACGCTGCGCCGTGCCGGCCGCAGCGCCGCGCTGGTCGTTTAGCGATAGATCGCTGTCTTGGCACTGCCAGAAGGAGACCTCGGCCGTGAAGAACCCAAGAGACTTCTTCGCCTCGCGCGTCGGCATCATCGTCGTGGGCCTGGTGCTGGGAGGCCTGGCGGCAACGCTGCAATGGAAAGGCAACCCCGGCAACATGGGGATCTGTATGGCATGCTTTACCCGCGACATCGCGGGGGCATTAGGGCTGCATCGGGCAGGGGTCGTGCAGTACCTCCGCCCGGAGATCCCCGCCTGTTGTCTGGGTGCGTTCCTGGCCGCGCTGGCATTCCGCGAATTTCGCCCGCGAACCGGCTCCGCCCCGGTCGTCCGGTTTGTACTCGGCATGTTCGCCATGATCGGGGCGCTGGTCTTCCTCGGCTGTCCGTGGCGGGCCGTGCTGCGCCTGGCCGGCGGCGACGCGAACGCCATCCTCGGTATCGTCGGGCTGGCGGTCGGCATCGCCATCGGGGTGCAATTCCTGAAGATGGGCTTCAGCCTGGGCCGATCCTACCCCACGCGAACGCTGGCCGGCTTGGCGATGCCGTTCGTGATGGTCGTGTTGCTGCTGCTAGCCATCTTCTATCCGCAATTCGGCGCCGAAGGGAAGGCCGCCCTGTTCCGCAGCACCAAAGGACCGGGGGCGCTGGCCGCACCCATCGTGCTCTCGATCCTCGTCGGCCTGATCATCGGCTTCCTGGCTCAGCGGACGCGCTTCTGCACGGTGGGCGGCATCCGTGACGTCGTCCTGATGCGCGACTTTCATCTGCTCAGCGGCGTGGCGGCGTTCCTGGTCGCGGCCTTTGTAATGAATCTGATCTATCGGCAGTTCCACGCCGGGTTCGAAGGCCAGCCGGCGGCTCACAACACACACTGGCTGAACTTCGCGGGAATGCGTCTGGCCGGACTGTCATTCACGCTGGCCGGGGGCTGTCCCGGGCGGCAGGTGTTCCTCTGCGGCGAGGGCGACGGTGATGCGGCCGTCTTCGTATTCGGCATGCTCACCGGCGCTGCCGTCGCGCACAACTTCGTGATGGTGGGCGCCGCGGCAAACGCAGCCTACATCGTCGTGATCGGCCTGATCGTTGTGGGCGTCATCGGATTCATGGGCCGCGAGAAGCTGGCCCTTGCGAGGTGATAACATGGCTGAAACGGTGGACGCACGCGGGCTGTCCTGCCCGCAACCCGTTATCCTGACACGCACCGCGCTGCAGAAGACCAGCGGCGGCGAAGTGATCGTCGTGGTAGACACCATGACCCAGGTGCACAATTGCACCCGCGCCGCCGAGAAGCTCGGTTGGCAGGCCAGCTACGCGGACAAGGGCGAGGCCTTTGAGCTGACGTTGCGGAAGTAACTGCTTCAATGCCCGGCGAACTATGATCTACCTCGACAACGCCGCGACATCCTGGCCCAAGCCGGACTGTGTGCACGAGGCCATGCTGCGCTACATGC
>JAUWXH010000222.1 GCA_030616465.1 Planctomycetota bacterium
AGATCGAGTCGATCGCTGCCGGCACGACGACCAGACCGACTTGCTCGCATATGACTACAAGAGCAGTGCCGCTGCGCTCGGCGGCGAATACCTCACGCAAGACCGGCTGCAACTGTTCACCTATCTGCTCGCGCTGGGGCAAGCGCTGCACAATGAGTCGCGGCTGCACTTGGCAGGGGTGTTTCTGGCGCCGCTTTACCCCGATCTGACCGTGCTGAGCAACAAGTACGCCGCCGAGGCCGAGGAACTCGACCAGCGGCTGTACATGTATCGGCCGCGCGGGTTATTCGACACGGCTGCCGCCCGGTTCCTGGACGAACGACTCGGGAAGCAGGCCTCGCCCGTGGCGCACATGAGATTGAAGAAGGACGGTGGTTTCTATGCCTGGTCCGATGCGAGGCCGGCTGAAGAAGTGGCCCAGAAGCTGGAACTGGCGCGACGGACGATCCTACACGCCGCCCAGGGGGTGGCGACAGGCCACATCGACATTGCGCCGTTGCTTGAGAATGATCGACTGGCCTGCAACTTCTGCGATTTTCAGCCGGTGTGTCGTTTCGAGCGAGCCTTCAATTCGCCACGCGTTGCCGAACGGACACTCCCAGTTCTGAACGAGGTCGGCGCGAGCGGGCAGGGGGGTGAGCGATGAAGCTCACCCCGGCACAGCGCCAGGCGGTCCAAGACCGTGGGTCGAACCTGCTGGTGGCCGCCTCGGCCGGCTCCGGCAAGACCGAGGTGCTCGCCCAGCGCTGCGTGGACCTGATCGCCGATCCGCGCAAACCCTGCGGGATCGACCGGCTGTTGGTGGTCACGTTCACCCGGGCGGCGGCGGCCGAGCTCCGCGTACGCGTCGCCGACATGCTGCGCAGACGCGCGCAGACAATCCGCCAAACGGACCTGCGCGATCATCTGCGGCGTCAGGCGCTGCTGGTGGACGCGGCGGACATCGGCACGATCGACGCCTGGTGCGGGCGGATCGTGCGGGAGCACTTCGCCCCGGCGGGCATCGACCCCGCCTTCACCGTGCTGAGCGAGCAAGAGGCCTTGCTGCTGCGGCGGGAGGTGCTCGACGAGCTGTTCGAGTGGATGTACACGGCGGACGACGAGCCGGCCGCCGCCGCCCGCGATTGGATTGACCGTCACTGCCGGCCGAGCGACGAGTTTCTGCGTACGCTGGTTTCCGAGCTCAACGCCTATCGCGAGCATTTGATCAACCCGGACCAGTGGTTCGCGCGGCAACTGAGCGCGCACAACCGGGCGGAGCCGGAGATGTGTGCGGATGCGGAGCGACTGCTGACAGAATCGCTGCTTGCCGAATGCCGCTTTCAGCACGAGCAAATGGGCGACCTTGTCTCGAGCGCAACCGGCCCGTTGTCGAAGGAGCTTCGCCGCTACCGCGCGGCGTTAGCCGATTGGTGTAAGGGCCTGGCCGATCCGCAGCGGTTGGTCGGCGTGTTGGACGAGGTCTCACGGTTCAGGTTTGCCAAGCTGGCCAACGACACGGAGGCCGGCGACGCGGCATTGCTGAAGGAAGTTCAGGAGCGCTGGTTCAAGCGACGGCTGAAAGAACGTTGGGACCCGGCGGTGATCCAAACCGTCGTCGCCAACGCCGGCACGACGGCCGGTCTGATTGTCACGTTGCTGCGCCTGGAAGCACGGTTCCGCGAAATACTCGAAGGCGTCAAGCGGCAGCGGGCGGTCTGCGAGTTCGCCGACGTGCTGCGAATGGCGCTCGATCTGCTTGGCACGCCGACCGAAGCCGGACCGCGCGAACCGACGCCCATCGCGCGGGCTTTGCAGCAGCGTTACGAGTACATTCTGGTGGACGAGTATCAGGACACGAGCCCGGTACAGGTGGAGATCCTGCACCTGGTGACCCGCGACGAGCCGGGCAAGTCCAACCGCTTCATGGTCGGCGACATCAAGCAGAGCATCTACGGCTTCCGCCAGGCCGAGCCGCGCCTGTTCGCCGAGCTGATCCAGGCGTTTGAGGCCGGGAGCGAGGAAGGCCGCGTGCGGCCGCTCTCCGACAACTTCCGCAGCCATAGCGACCTGCTGGAAGGCTTGAATCGGCTGTTCGCCATGCTGTTCGACCCGGAGTTGGGCGGGACGGCATACGACAAGGCCGAGGAGCTTCAGGCGCAACGAGACGATATCCCGAACCCTACCTGGGACAATGAGCCGCGGATCGAGTTGCACCTGCTCGAGGCGGCGCGCGGACGGCGAGCCGCGACCGACGAGGACTCTGAAACCGGCCAGGTCCCACTTGAGCGAATCGAGCGCGAGGCGCTGGTCGCCGCCCAGGCAATACGGAAACTGCTCGACGCCCCGGCGCAGGTGCCCCAGCGCGGCGCGGACGAACGCATCAAGCTGCGCCCCCTGCGCCTGGCGGACATCGTGATCCTGCTCCGCTCGGCCAAGCAGAACGCGGCAATCGTGGCCGCGACCCTGCGCAACGCGGGGATACCCGCGGTGGCTGCCGGTCGCGAGTCAATCCTCGAATCCACCGAGGTCAGCGACGTCCGCAGTGCGCTGGCCCTGCTGGTCAACCGGCGTCAAGACGTGCCGCTAGCGGCGTACCTGCGCGGGCCGATGGGCGGGCTGTCGGCCGCCGAGCTGCTCGACATCCGTCAGGCGTCCTCGGGTGGAGACTTCCACGATGCAGTCGAGCGCTATCGACAGGCAGGTCCAAACCAGACGCTCGCGGCCAGGCTCAACGCCGCCGTCGAGCAGCTCGACCGCTGGCTGGTTGCCGCGCGCGAGAAGGAACTGCCGGCCCTGATTCGCCGGATCCTGCGAGAGACGGGTCTGGTGTTCTTCGCCCAGGCACTGCCCGGTGGCGAGCACCGGGTGGCGACGCTACGGGCGTTGGAGAACCTGGCAGCCGAGTTCGCCGCTGACGGACGCTCCGGCCTGGCCGAATTCGTCGAGCACCTGGAAGCCCTCTCGGATCAGGAGCTGTCACCGGCCACGCCGATCGCTGCTGGGGAGGAAGTCGTCCAGGTCATGACGATCCACGCGGCAAAGGGCTTGGAGTTCCCGGTCGTTTTCCTGCTGAACAGCGGGGCGCAGTTCAGCCGGCAGCGGCGGACGGGACGGTCGTTGTGCGATCAGGACTGCGGAATCGGCCTGAAGTTCGCCGATCGCTCCACCCGCACCGAGCTTCTCAGCGCGGCCCATCACATCATTTCGACCCGGACGGCCAAGCGCGAACTGGAGGAGGAGTTGCGGCTGCTCTACGTCGCCGCGACGCGGGCCCGCGAACGGCTGTTCATCGTGGGGCATACCGAGCCGGGCACTTGGGAAGCGTTGCGTAGCCGCTACGGCGAGCGCGGGGCGCCGCCGCCGCTGATCGCCCGCCTCAACGCCCGCAGCATGCTGGAATGGGTGATGCTCAGCACGGCCGCGAGCGGGAGTGGCGAACCGAGCGCGGCTGGCAAGCGTCTTGTTCAGACCACTACGTATGACAGCAACACGATCACCACCGCACAGGTCGAGCGGCCAGCCGAGGTGCCTCCAACGGCAACATGGCATCCCGCGGACGAGCAGTGGCTGCAACGGGCGCGCTCGTTGCTGACGGCCGAGGTGGACACAAGGTCGGCCGCGCTGCCGGCGGTGCTCTCGGTCAGCGCCGCCAAGGAGCTGGCCGATCGACGCGGAATGGAAGACACGCCGCAAAGTGTCGATTCGGAAGCCCAGCCGCTACGGGCACCCGCCTTTGCGCTGACCGGGCCGACGGCAGACGGCCGCACGGTGGGCGTGGCCTGCCACCGATTCCTCCAGCACGCAGACCTGACCCGGCTCGGCTCGGTTGAGGCCGTGCGGGAGCAGATCGCGGCGGTGGTTTCCGCGGGATGCGTGCCGGAAGCGGAGGCGGAGTTGATTCCCGTCGCGGACCTGGCCTGGTTCGGCACCACGCCCGAAGCAGCCCTGCTGGCCGAGCACGCCCAGGGATGCCGCCGGGAAGTCCCCTTCGTGTATGCCCTCCCGGTCGAGGATATAGGCGAGCGTATCATCGTCCGCGGCATCATCGACTGCCTGGTGGAGCTGCCGGACGGTCTGCTGATCCTGGACTACAAAACGGACCGGATTCCCGACGCGGCGACGTGGGAGGGGCGGGTCGCGGCGTACGGCGTGCAGTTGCAGTTGTACGCGGTCGCCGCAGCCGAGGTCTTCGGCCGATCGGTCAAACGCGCGCTGCTGGTTTTTCTGCACGGCCGCAAGGTGGTGGAGGTGCCGCTCGAGACACCGGCGTTGCCGGCCATGCTCGGCGCATAGCCGGCCCGCGGCGGCGCACCGTCGAGGCGTATCAGCGGGCGACGCGACGGTTCATTCGGCGTAGAATCTCCGGTGATTCTCGTCTACGGCTCTGGAACGGTGCCTGATGTTGACCAAGGCCACGGTTGTCGGTGCGGGCGGGATGGGCACGGTCGCGGCGCAGATCCTCGCCCATAACCAGGTCCACGTGGCCCTGCTCGCCCAGTTTGCCGATCACGTCCAGGAACTGCTGGTCGAGCGTGAGAACCGGCGCTACCTGCCCGGCGCCAAGCTCGCCGAGCGCGTCCACCCCACCTTCGATGCGGCCGCCGCCCTGGCAAACAGCGAGCTGGTCGTCTCGGCAATCCCGTGCCAGTACTTGCGCGGGGTGTGGGAGCAGCACGGCTGCCACGTCCCGCCCGACGCGAACGGTGAGGGCGGCTGTCGGCGGGTCGGGGTGAAGAGGGTGAAGGGAAGCGTGGGCAAATGTGGTGGCTCTCCTGACGGGCATGGCAAATATGGTGTGGGGTTCCCTAGGGGCGATATGCG
>JAUWXH010000339.1 GCA_030616465.1 Planctomycetota bacterium
CAACACCGGCAAGACCTCCGGCACCGGCGTCGCCTTCACCCGCGACCCCGCCACCGGCGAAAACGTGTTCTACGGTGAGTACCTCATCGACGCCCAGGGCGAAGACGTCGTCGCCGGCATCCGCACGCCGATCACGCTCGCCGACCTCGAAGCCAAGCTGCCCGAGGTGTACGAGCAGCTCTGCGCGATGCGGACCATGCTGGAAATCCACTACGGTGACATGCAGGATCTGGAGTTCACGTTCGAGCGCGGCAAGCTGTACATGCTGCAAACCCGCTGTGGGAAGCGGACGGCGGTGGCGGAATTCCGCATCTCAGTCGAGCAGGCGACCCAGCCGCTGATGACCAAGGCCGAAGCCAACCGCCTGGTGCGAAAAGGGTATCTGCCGAAGAAATACGCCGTTGCCGCCACCCGTCCCGTCATCACCAAGAACGAGGCGATCCGGCGCACCAGTGCCAGGGACATCGAGCGCCTGTTCTACCCGGTCATCTCGCCCGACATCGACCCTACCGAGCTTGGCCGCCGGCGCCTGACTCACGGCATCAACGCCGTCCCGGGGGCTGCCTGTGGGAAAGTCGTCTTCACCGCCCACGAGGCCGAGGAGATGGCCGAGGTCGGCGAAGACGTCATCCTGGTCCGCAAGGAAACCAGCCCCGAGGACGTCGGCGGAATGCAGGCCGCCCGCGGAATCCTGACGCAGACCGGCGGCAAGACCTCGCACGCGGCGGTGGTCGCCCGCGGGTGGGGCAGGGCCTGCATCGTCGGCTGCGGAGAGCTCAAGATCAATTATGACACCAAACGTATGAGCATCCGCGGCCGAATCATCCGCCAGGGCGACTACATCACGCTCGATGGCTCGACCGGCAACGTCTACGCCGGCGAGTTCAGACTGGTCGCCCCCGAGCTGCCCGAGGCCTTCTACACGCTGATGAGCTGGGCGGATCGGCGTCGGCGCCTGAAGGTTCGCACCAACGTGGATACCCCCGAGGACGCGCGCAAAGCACTCGAGATGGGGGCCGAGGGCATCGGCCTGTGCCGCACCGAGCACATGTTCTTCAACACCCCGGAGCGACAACTGGCCCTGCAGGAGATGATCATCGCCAAGAGACGCGAGCACCGGGCTGCCGCCCTGGACAAGCTGCTGCCGTTCCAACGCGAGGATTTCATCGGCCTGTTCAAAGCGATGGACGGATACCCGGTCACCATGCGCCTGCTCGATCCGCCGCTGCACGAGTTCGTGCCCAAGAGCCAGCATCAGGCCTACGCCCTGGCGGACCACACCGGCCTCTCGGTCGAGAGCATCCTGGCCCGCGCCGAGCAACTGCACGAGACCAACCCCATGCTCGGCCATCGCGGCTGCCGGTTGTGCATCACCTACCCCGCCATTCTCGAAATGCAGATCCGGGCCATCATCGAAGCCGCCGTCGAGTGCGTCCGCCGCGGCATCCGGGTTCGACCCGAGATCATGATCCCGTTGATTATCGACGCCAAGGAGCTCCAAATCCTGACTGAACGCATCCACGCCGTGGCCGACCCGATCATCAAAAAGTCCGGCGTCAAGTTGCGCTACCTGGTCGGCACAATGATCGAGACGCCGCGCGCCGCGCTGACGGCCGGTCGCCTCGCCGAAGTCGCCCAGTTCTTTAGCTTCGGGACCAACGACCTGACCCAGATGACCATGGGGCTTTCGCGGGACGACGCCGGCCGCTTCCTGCCCGAGTACACCGATCCGGGCCGCAGCGGCATCTTCCCAGACCATCCCTTCCAGACGCTCGACGAGGACGGCGTCGGGCTGCTCGTCAAGGGCGGCATCGAGCAGGGCCGGGCCACCAACCCCAAGCTCAAGATCGGCATCTGCGGGGAGCACGGCGGCGACCCAAAGAGCATCCACTTCTGCCACAGTGTGGGCATGGACTACGTGAGCTGCTCGCCCTACCGCGTTCCCATCGCCCGTTTGGCCGCCGCCCAGGCCGCGATCGATGAGAACCTCGGCACCGAAACCGGCCCCGGGCCCCGGCCGCGCAGGTCCGCCGGAAAGAGGGCCAAGGCAGCCAGGAGGGTCGCGCGAAAGGCAAAGGCGGGGGCAGCCAAGCCTGTGCGGCATGCGCCGAGAGGCTTGAAGAAAACGAGAACGGCCGCCAAAAAAGCCGTTGCCAAGGCCAAGAGGAAAATGACGAAGGCCAGGCAGCCCAAAAAGCGCGCCCGCCGCTAGCCGCAACGTCGCGACCGCTGGCAGCCCGCCGGCCAGAACGACCCCTACGCTGCTCAAAAACCGTTGTATCGACCGACCGCTTTCCGGTATCCTCGGAGTGTGAAGAATCTTCGGGAATCTGCGCGCTCGAGGTCGCGATGAAGTCCACTGCGCTGACGACGCTGCTGATCATTATCATCGTCGCCGCGCTGGCTCGGCTACTGTGGTACTATGGCAGCCGGCCCGAGCCCGGCGAGCCGGTCGCACATCTGATGCCGGCCGCCTGTGCCGCTTGCGGAAAGACCTATCGGGACACGATCGGCGCCCAGCCGGCCAAATGCCGTTTCTGCGAGACTAAGGCCGTTTGGCGGGCAGTGCAGTGTCGCGACTGCGGCACCGTCTTCCCGCTCATCCGTGATCCGTCGCAACTGGACCCCGGCGAGCTTGGCCGCTGCACCAAATGCGGCAGCCGACGGACTGGAGAGGTAAGCCCCGATGCGATCCCCAAGCCCTGACACTGGCCGACATCCCGGCTTCACGCTGCTCGAGCTGCTGGTGGTCGTAGCGATTATCGCGTTATTGACCAGTATCCTGCTGCCCGCCCTGCAGGGTGCCCGCGATCAGTCCCAGCAGCTCCTGTGCAACACCAACCTCAAGTCGATGGGCGAAGCGTCGTATTTCTACGCCGAGGCCAACCACGACTACATCATCCGTGGCGAGGCCGACCGCGAGCGGGTTCACTTCGCGATGAGCTTGTTAAAGGGCTTGACCTACGACGGCTCGATCTACGAACTGTGGAACCGCTGGCACCAACAGGACATCATCGCCGCCTGTCGCTCGATCAGGCAGCTTCAGTGCCCGCGCTTCCCCGACCCGGAGCAGCCCTTGGACTACGTCGTCAGCGCGTTCCCGCTCCCGTACACGCAGAATAACATCGACCGGGATGACTTTGGCCCGCCGGGCGACGACCCGCACGGAGAGGCGCAGAACCAATTCGACCGCGTCGTCTTCTTCCGCTCGACGACGCTCGACCGGGTCAACCCCGGCCGTGTCGTCTACCTCACCGAAGCCCACGCGAAAATATGGACCAACAACGTCGGCCTGCACGACATCTTCGCCGCCTCGCAACTGCCGTTCGGCGTCTACCCGCGCACCTCGAACGATCGGCGTCACCCCGGCGGCATCAACGCGCTCTTCTTCGACGGCCACGCCGAGACGATGCCCTTCCATCAGATGGACGCCGGTTGGCCAAAGCCCATCGGCATCCGCCTGCAATGGTTCACTGTCATGCCGGACGATTACGAAGAGCCCGGCGGGTAAATACCTGGGTGCCGGGTGCCAGTGGCGGCTCGCCCGCCAGTGTGCCGACCGGCCGGGTGCCCCATCCGTC
>JAUWXH010000074.1 GCA_030616465.1 Planctomycetota bacterium
GGGCGGGCGACGGCGACGATCAGGCAGACCAGCGCGACCGTACGCAGAATTGGCAGGATCAGCCGCAGGCGGCGCGGCCACACGCTGCCGACCGCTCTCAGGCCGGCCAGACTCGAGAACCGGATCACCGGCCGTCGGCTCGTTCGCAGCCACAAGAGCCACACTAGCGGCACCAGCAGCACCAGCAGGAGCGTCAGGACCCAGGGCTCGGGCCAGAGAAGCCAGTCCGGCGTGAATGGCAGGTGTCGATGCGTCATGCTGCCTGCCCTCCGGTCGGCTTCCGACCACCGCCAGCCACGCGGGGCGGGGCGGTCTGTCGAACGGCGATCGCCGTCGCGTTAATGAACGCCCGGGCCGCTCTCATGGCCTCCTCCGCGTGTTTCGGCAGCGGGTGGTAGGCCGCGTACTTGACGATGTCGCAGGCCTCCAGGAAGGCGCGTAGCCGCTCGGTGTCGTACGGCAGCGCGGAGCGGTTGCGGGCCAGCGTGCTCAGGAATTCCTGGGTGGTCATTTCCGGGGCGGCCAGCCCGAACTGGCGCTCGATGTACCTGCGCACGATTTCCGTCAGCCGGTAGTAGTATTCGCGCACCCGCCCCCGCTCGAACCAGTCCAGCCCGGCCAGCTCCGTCAGCGCCGCGAGCGCCCAGACCTCCGGCAAGACCGGCGGCGGGGGTCGCGACCGGTGACGCCGAATCAGCCGGTACGCCGCGTACGCGCCCGCCAACACCCCGGCAACGACCCCCGCGATCAGCGCCATTCTCCACGGGCTCATCGGCGGCCTGGGAGGCAGCAGCGTGCCGGTGATGTCGCGTGGCTTTTGAACGCTGTCTTGCGTCGTCAGCGCCGAGCGAACGGTGATTTGCAGGCTTTTGGCTGTCAGCTCGTGCTCGAAGCGCGGCTGGGCGTCGGGGTCGGCGGGCTTGCGGGCGTACTTGATAGTGAGCGCGGGGATCTGTAGCTCGCCCGAGCGAAACGGCTCGAGCGTGAAGCTTTGTCGCCAGTCGAGCCCGCCGTCGGCGGCCGGTCGCGGATCGCCCGTCTTCACGTCGCCGATCGCGACACCCTCGATCTCCTGCACATCGGGGAACCGCACCAGGTGGCCGTCCGGAGTGTGAACGCGAAGATCGACCGTGATCGGGTCGCCGATCCAGACCTTTTGCGGACGGGCCTCCACGGTGAGCTTGAACGGCCCGCGTTCGACGACATCGCTAACCGTGCTGGGCACTGCCGACGGTTCTTCGTGGCAGCTAAGAACCGCCAATAACAGGCCGAGGCACAGCGCGAGCCGGGCCCGTCCGTCATTCTGAGCCCAGCGGAGAATCTGGTGTCCGGTGCACGAGGCGGCCGGATTCTTCGGTCGCTGCGCTCCTTCAGAATGACGAGCGGGCTCGTTCTGTCGAGCCATGCCCGTCACCGCCGCGCCTCGCGTTTGTGGAAGAACTTCCGCAACGGCTCCACGAACGCCTCGCCGGTTGCCACGTCGATCACGTCAATCCCGAGCTTGCGGAACCCGGCCAGCAGCGTTTCCCGCTCGGCGGCGGCCATGGTCGAAAAACGCTCCCGAAACGCCCGCGAGCTAGTGTCAACCAGAAGCTGTTCGCCGCTTTCCGGGTCGAACAGCTCGACGTAGCGGACATGCGGCAGCCGTGACTCGCGCTCGTCACGCACGAGCACCGGGATCAGGTCGTGCCGGTGGCGGACGATCCGTAACGCGCGTGAGAAATCGGGCGACTGAAAGTCGCTGATCAGAAAGACCACGGCGCGGCGGTTCAGCACGCGGTCGAGGTACTCCAAGGCGGTCTCGATGTCCGTGCGGCGGCCGGCGGGCTGGTGGTAGAGCAGCTCGCGCACGACGCGCAACACGTGTCGCGTGCCCTTGCGGGCCGGGACGAACCGCTCGATGCGGTCGGTAAACAGAATCAGCCCGACCTTGTCGTTGTTCTGGATCGCGGAGAACGCCAGCGTCGCGCCCAGCTCGGCGACCAGCTCGCTCTTGAGTTGCTCACGCGTGCCGAAGTCCTGCGAGGCGCTGACATCGACCAACAGCACGACCGTCAGTTCGCGCTCCTCGCGGTAGTTCTTGACGAACGGCCGGCCGGTGCGGGCCGTGACGTTCCAGTCGATCGTGCGCACGTCGTCGCCCGGCTGATACTCCCGCACCTCCTCGAACTCGATCCCGCGGCCCTTGAAGGCGGAGTGATACTGCCCGGCGAACACGTCATTGACGAGCGCCGTAGTGACGATCTGAATGCGACGAACCTTCTTGAGAATCTCGGTCGGGATCATAGATACACCCACGCGGCAAAACCGCGTATCACGTCCTCGCAACGTTTCTCAGACATCGGATTCTATAGACGAAGAACTGGCTTGGAAGCCATCACAATCGGATGATTGGAACGGCGCGCCGCCAGCCGAACGCCCCCAGCAGCGCAGGGGGGGCCAGCAGCACCAAGGCACTGGGTTCCGGGATGTGTGCGATCCAGGCCTCGTGGTGTGCCTCGGGGTTCGTACCGAAACCGACAATCGTCTTTCCGTCCGCGGAGATGCCCTGCGCGCTGAGGAGCCACCAGGCCTCCAAATCGAGGCCGAAGTCGTCTACGAGCACATCTCGCAGGTTGCGCATGCCATGCACCCAATCATAGATGAACGCCTCATTACCCGCCGTCCCTTGCCCGGTGTGGGACAAACCGACAACGATCGAGGCATCCGCCGACACGTCACGGGCGAAGCTGCGGAAATCTCCTCCAGGAAGATCCCCAAGTCCGACCATGCCCCCCTCGGGCGTCCAGGCGAACGCTTGCCTGCCAAGAGTCGAATCGCTGTCCCCAACGACAACGGCTCCGTCCGCCGAGACGGACTCCGCGTAGCTGTACTGCCCGCCGTCCAGCCTGCCCAGACCGACCATGCCCGTGTCAGCTTTCCACCGAAACGCTTCGACGCCGTCACCCGAGTAGCCGAAGCCGACGATCGTCGTGCCATCGTACGAAGCAGCGTGCGCGCCAGAATGGAACCAGCCACCTGGCAAGTCCCCCAGCCCGACCATCCCCTCAGATTCTGTCCACGCGAACGCCTCTCTCCCCGAGCCGCTCTCTGATGACCCGACAATGACTGAACCGTCCGCTGAGATCCCGTACGCTGCACTATCGAAGTATCCGCCGGGCAGGTCGCCCAGCCCCACCATCTGCTCGGCGGCGGTCCACCGGAATGCCTCCACCTGACCCGACCCCACCATGCTCCAGCCGACTACGACGGACCCGCTGCGGGAGACGTCGTGGGCGAGACTGAGATACTGGTCGCCTGGGAGTACACCGAGTCCAACCATACCGGTCTCCGCCGTCCAACGCATTGCCTCCCCTCCGTTCTCTGACCAGCCCCCGCCGACTACGGTGGTTCCGTCCGCGGAAACGTCCCAGCCGGTGCTGTAGAAATCGCCACCGGGCAGATCACCGAGCCCAAGGAAGAAAGGCTCGTCTCCGAATGCTGACAGGGTGACGAACACCGACAGCAGAATCGCTCCCGCGAGAGCACGATGTCTGCGCATAAGCCTCGCCCCCGCCACCATCCAAGCTCCCGAGGCAATCATCGCTGTTCCTCCCACTTCGCCTGGCGCCGTACAGGCATTCTACTGCGCCTGGCATCGAATCAGAAGCGTGAATGCCGCCTCACCCCGCCCAAGCCCGCGCTTGGACGCACCCGTCGGCCGACTACTTCCGCCGCAACGCCTCGGCCACCAGCACCTCGTTCATGCTGCCCGAGCGGAAGCCGCGCAGGTCGAGCGCGACGTACTGGTAGCCGAGCTCGCGCAGTCGGCGGTCGATGCGATTGCGCAGCTCGGGGTCGGCGAAGCGGTCGATCTCAGCCCGCGGGACCTCGATCCGGGCCAACTTATCGTGGTGTCGCACGCGGCACTCGCGAAAGCCCAGCTCCCGCAGGAACGTCTCCGCCTGGTCGATCCGCCGCAGCTTCTCCGGGGTGACTTGCTCGCCGTACTGCACGCGCGAGGACAGGCACGGCGAGGCGGGCTTGTCGTGGACGGACAGGCCCAGCTCGGCGGCGATCTGTCGGAGTTCGGCCTTCGTAATACCGGCCTCAACCAATGGGGCCCGCACGCGATACTCGGCGGCTGCCTGCAATCCGGGACGGTAGTCGCCCAGGTCATTCACGTTGGCACCGCTGACGACCGCCTTGAAGCCGCGCTCGGCGGCCAGGCGCTGGAGTCGGCTGTACAGCTCGTGCTTGCAGAAGTAGCAGCGGTTGGCGGGGTTCGCCACGTAATCCGCGTTGTCGAACTCGTGTGTGTCGAGGAGCTGCTGCTCGGCCCCGATCTCGGCGGCCAGCGCCTTTGCGTCCGCTAGATCAGCATCCGGCATGCTCGGGCTGCGGCCGGTCACGGCCAGCACTTTGTCGCGCCCGAGCGTCTCCACCGCCACTTTCAGAACCAGGGCGCTGTCCACGCCGCCCGAGAAGGCCACCACGACCGAATCCAGGTCGCGTAAACACTGACGCAGCGTTTCGAGTTTCTCCGCGAGCGACGCTTCCATCACGCCTCCAGCAAAACTTGGAGCCCGAATCCTGCCGGCGTCGCGACTCCGTGCCCGTCGGCATCCCGCTCGGCTCCGCTGGCACATTCTAACACGCTCATGCGGGCTGCGTGCGTGGTGGCCGCGCGTTTCGGGTACGCCGGGTGTGGCTCGCACGGGCGGACGTCAGGCATCGGTGGGTTGCACGGCGGCGGTTTGCTTGAGATCGCGGTCGCGTGAAGCGGCATTCGCCGCGGAAGCTTTCAGGTGGCGCAGGCGCACTTGGCGGCGGTGGATCAGCACCAGATTCCGCACATAGATCAGCACCCCCAGCGCCTGCCCGCACATAAACACCACGTCTTCCCGGATCGTCGCGTAGGCAAACAGCATGATGCCGCCAGCGAGGCTGAAGTACCAGAACACCACCGGCACGTAGCTGCGGCCGCGCCGCTCCGAGACGTACCACTGTATGACAAAGCGCAGCATGAACATGAACTGGGCGGCGAAGCCGAACAAGGCCAGCGGATGCAGGAAATCCTTCGGTTCGATGGCAGCCAGGGGCGGCATGACGCCTCATCACTAACCGGCCACTGTTGTTCGGTCAAATGGTCAAGTGGTTAAACGGTCAAATGGTCAAGTGGCTGGGAACACCACTGAGCTTTGGAGGGCCCCGCACGCCCAGTTAGCCATTCCCCATTTGACCATTTGGCTACTTGTTACAGTAATCAATGATCCGGGCGATCTCGCTGCGCAGGTTTCGGCGATGCACGATCCGATCGACGAACCCGTGCTCCAGCATGAACTCGGCCCGCTGGAAGCCTTCGGGCAGCGTCGCGTTGATCGTCTCGGCGATCACGCGCGGTCCGGCGAAGCCGATCAGGGCACCCGGCTCGGCCAGCGTCACGTCACCGAGAAAGGCAAAGCTCGCCGCCACACCCGCGGTCGTCGGGTCGGTCATGACCACGATGTACAGCCCGCCGGCGTCGTCCAGCTTGGCGATGGCCGCGGCGGTCTTGGCCATCTGAACCAATGACACCATCCCCTCCATCATGCGCGCCCCGCCGCTGCACGTGATCATCACGAGCGGTAGGCCCTCCTTGGTGGCGCGTTCGGCGGCGGCGGTAACCTTCTCCCCCACCACGCTCCCCATGGAACCCATGATGAAAAACGGGTTCATCACGCCCATGATCACCGGCCGACCTTTGATGAACCCTTTGCCGACGATAATCGCCTCGCGCTCGCCGGCCTGCTTTTTGGCCTTGGCGAGCCGGGCCTTGTAGCTGACGCGGTCGGTGAACTCGAGCGGGTCGGCCGATTCGAGGTCGGGCAGGAACTCCTCGAAGGTGTCGGGGTCGTTCAGTTGGCGGACGCGGGTGCGCGCGTCCATGCGGTAGTGGTAGTCACACTCCGGACAGACGTGCAGCTCTTCCTCGAGGATGCGTCGATAGACCATCGCGCCGCACTGCTTGCAGCGGATCCATAGCCCCTCGGGGACCTCGACTTTGCGACGGGCCTGAGGAGTCTGACGAACTTGAGCGGGGCTTTCAGCCATAGTCATTCCTAGCGCGGCTGTGCGGTTTAGCTCTTCAACTTGGCGGTCGGGGGACGAGCACACTCCACGATCACCGGCTCATCGACCGACTGGGCCGTCTCCCAGACGTCCGTGATCTCGCCCTGCTCCAGGATACAGCGCGCCATGGCAAACGAAAGGGGACGCATGACCAGACCGAACCCAGCTTTCCCGTCACGCCTGATGCGCTTGCTCAGGCAGGTGCGGACGCGCTCGGCGGCGGCGGCGAAGCTCTCACCCCCCGGCGGGCTTACACTCAGCGGCGACTCGCACAACTGGCGGTGGGCCGTAGCGTAACGCTTCTTGAGCTGACCCTCGGTCAGGCCCGCCCAGAGACCAACGTCCACCTCGACGAGTTCCTCGAGCGGTTTGGCCGGGACGCTGAGGCGGCGGGCGATCAGCTCGGCGGTTCGTGTGGCCAGTTCGTCCGGGGAATGGAACACCCGCGCCAGACCCGCGGCGCGGAGCCGCTCGACCCACGCGGTGCAGCGGACCGAGCCCTCGGGTGCCGGGGAAAGCTCCACACGCCCCAGCAGCCGACCTTGCTCACGCCATTCGGACGCGGCACAGGGTATTAGGGCGACTTTCATGCGCTGCGTTCCAATCTGCGGGCCGGGGCCTGCCCGGCCGCCCGGCGGAGTTCCGCTAGCGCCTCGGCCGGGTGCTCGCTGGCAAAGATCGCCGAGCCGGCCACGAGCGTGTCGGCCCCGGCCGCCACGATACGCGCTGCGGTCTCCGAGTTTATCCCTCCGTCCACTTCGAGCCATTGGGCATCGCTCAGGTGCCCGGCGAGGGTCTCGATCTTCTCGAGGCACTCGTCCATGAAGGACTGTCCGCCGAAGCCCGGCCAGACGGTCATAACCAGCACGATGTCCACGTCTTCGATGATCCCGAACACCGCCTCCGCCGGGGTGCCGGGGTTGAGCGACACGCCCACCTTAACACCCAGCTCGCGGATCAGGCGGACGAGCTCTCCGGGGTGCTCGGCGGCCTCGATGTGGAAGGTAATGCTGCCCGCCCCGGCCTGCACGAACGCCGACGCGTACCGCCCGGGGTCGGAAATCATCAGGTGGGTGTCCAGCAGCAGGTCGGTGCATTCGGCGATGGCGGCGACGACCGGCACGCCGAACGACAGGTTCGGCACAAAATGCCCGTCCATCACGTCCAGGTGCAGCAGATCGGCCCCCCCCGCTTCGACCAGGCCGATCTGCTCGGCCAATCGGGCGAAGTCGGCGTCGAGCACCGAAGGTGCGATGCGGATGGGGCGGGCTGCACTCATGGGGACTCTTCAGGCGTCGTCCAGGACCTCGATCGTGTCAAAACGTTTGCCTTCCAGGAATTTCAGCGATGCGCCGCCACCGGTGCTCACGTGCGTCATGCGGTCGGCCAAGCCGGCCTGCTCGATGGCCGCGGCGCTGTCCCCGCCGCCGATCACCGTCACGGCCCCGCGGTCGGTCGCTTCGGCAATCATCCGGGCCAGGGCCATGGTCGCCGCGTCGAAGGGCTTGATCTCGAACGCGCCGACCGGGCCGTTCCAGACGATCGTGCCGGCCTCCCAGATGTACTGTCCATATTGCTCCAGCGTGCGCGGGCCGATGTCGAGCCCCATCAACTCCGGCGGCAACTCCCCGTCCACCACCCGCCACTCGACGCCCTCGCGCAGCTCAGCGGCGGCAACCGAGTCCACCGGTAGGTGCAGCTTGTCGCCGCCCGCGGCGAGCAGCTCGCGCGCCAGCTCGAG
>JAUWXH010000329.1 GCA_030616465.1 Planctomycetota bacterium
CGCACGGGGGTGGTAGTCCTCACTGGGCGGCGGGTACTTGATGCCAACCGGATGGCTGCGCAGCCCGGCCGAGCCGAGCTTCGAGTCGTCTAGTCGGCTGGAGACCGTAAGGGCATGCGCAGAAGAGTAGATGCCCGGCGCGGTCGTTCCGTCGTGACATCCCAGGCACAGCAGCGACCACCCGTTCAACTCCACCTCGATCCCCTGGTACGGGCGCAACGGTTGGGCGGCCTTCGCGTGGCGATCGAGTCGCGGCGGTGGCGCGGCGTCGAGGTGCGGAGTGTGGCAAGGTGAGCAGAGGTCGCCACCGTTCTTGTCGTCCTGCGTGAAGTCGTGCTTGCTCCCGATCAGCCCGCTGAGGAATCGCTCGCGCGCCGCCTTGTCCGCGGCATCATCATCAGCGCGCGTTGCTTGTGGCTCGTCGGACGGCAACGCCTGGGCAGGCTGGGTGGTGGCGGCCTGCGTCTGACCGTCCGAGGCCGGCCGCTCAGCGCCTTTCTCGACGGTTTGAGCCGAGAGCAAACTGCCGGCCACGACTGCGCCGAAAAGCCCGACTGCCAATGACCGCGGCAGTCGATCCGGCCACCGGTCATTCATGGACGTGCTCCTGTATTCGTCTAGTGAATGATACTGTCGGAACCATAACCGCGCGACAGGTGCTTCGCAACGTCGCGGTCTCGGGAAACTGGACGGTCGGCGCGATGCCCCCTAGACTAATGCCAGAGGTGTCCCGGCCGCGGTCTACGGGTGCCTTTTGGCTAATCATATGATGCGAAACTTGATCCGAGCCAGCCGTGTCTTCGGCGCGGTTTGCCTGCTTCCGTTGGCCGCAGCCGCGGATGCGCCAACTACGCAGCCGGACCGACCCGATGCGAGTGACGCCCAAGCAGAGACGCCGAAAACCACCGGGCCCAAGTCGCTGTTCGACTTTCAGGCCCGCACGTTCGAGCTCGGCTTCGAGGGACGGGCGGACCGGCGCCGGGTCCGTTTCGACCCGAACGAATGGTTCTCGCGCCGGTACCGGCAAACAAACCGCGCCTACGGTTTCGAGGAAACGCTGGGTGTACGCAGCGAAGGATCGTTCCTCAATGAACGACTGCTGCAGTTCGACCTCGCGGCCCGCTGGGGACTCACGCAGGAGCGGTTCTCCGAGACCGGCCTCGGCCCCGGTCTGCGCGAGGACCCGCACGGTGACCTGCTGGAATACGACTTGAACTTCACGCTGCTGCCGCGCGGAGTGGTTTCCGCCAATGCCTACGCGACCCGGCTGGACAGTCGCATCCCACGGGCATTTCAGCCCAGCCTGGACCGGACCCTGGAAAAGTACGGGGCCGGCTTGTTCGTCAATCACCGCATCTTTCCCATGCGGTTCACCTTTGAACACGTCTGGGACGAACTGACGAGCCGAACGCGCAATCTGATCGATGACGAGGAGCGCGGTCGCGACACCTTCCGCTATGAGGGCACTTGGCAGATCAGTGACCGGCACTCGTTGCGACTGGAGTATCAGTACGACGACCGTCGCGAACAGTATTCGGGCGGCGACACGCGCTTCGACACGACCCGAAACTACCTCACGCTCAACCATATCTTGCGTTTCGGGCGCGACGGGCGAAGCTCACTGGAGACGCTGGCCCGCTTTCAAGATGAAACCGGTGACTTGGCGCGCGACACCGTCGAGGCGTCCACCCGGCTGCGGTTGCAGCATGGCGATTCGCTTTCGACCAACTACGCTGCCCAATTCCTGCGCGAGTCGTTTCAGGAGCTGACCACGCGAACGTGGCGCGGCGAGGCCGGAGTGACGCATCAACTCGGCGAAACGCTGGTCAGCTCGCTGCAACTGTACGGGTTGCGGCAAAGCGCGGACGAGAACGCGGACTTTAGCGAATCGGGTGGGATCGCGAATGTGTCCTTCAGTCGCGACAACCCGCTGGGGCGCTTCTCGGCCAACCTGTCATACAACCGTGTGGCCACGGATACCGATGACGGCGCGCAGCGCGGCATCGTAATCGCGGAATCTGTGACCTTCCGCGACCCGTTGCCGGCCTATTTGGCCAGGAACGACATCGATCTGTTCAGTCTGGTCGTGACGGACGTCAATCGTACGCGGACGTACCTGCCGGGTCGGGACTTTCTCGCGATACCGCTCGGCCGCTACATGGCGCTGCGGCGCGTGCCGACCGGGCAGATCGCCGACCGCCAAACGGTCCTGGTGAGCTACACGTACCGCGTGTCCCGGGACTATGACATCAGTCGCGACCGGATCGATTTGCGGGTCCAGCAGGACTTCAAGTTCGGACTCACACCGTATTACGCGGCGTCGGTCCAGGACGAAGACATTGATGAGCCGCGGTATCTGCGCTTCCGGGCCCGGAATGTGAATCGGCATCGTGTCGGCGCTACGTACCGGCAAAAGCTGTGGTCCGTCGGCCTCGAGTATGAATTCCACGACGATACGATCGATCCGTACCAGGCGATGCATTTCAACGGCGATGTCGTACTGTGGCAGAATGCCCAACACCAGCTCGACGGCAGGGCCACGCTCTCGCGGTTCTGGTTCGACGGGTCTGACGGCCTCGCGCCGCGCGACACGACGCTGCTCGACTTGGGCGCGTCGTATCGCTACTCGCTCGCACAAGGTCTTGAGGTCAACGCCGGGGCCATGTACCGGTATGAGGACGATTCGTTGTACGGGATCACGCGCGGGGTGGATCTGACGGGGGCGCTGGAGTGGAAGCTGGGCTACTTCTCCCTGCGGTTCGAAGCTGAATACGATGTGCTGGATCTGCCGGACTCGAGTGACGACGGCTTGGCGGTCTGGCTCAAGCTCAAGCGTGAAATCCCGCTGATCGCGAGGAACACCAGGTGATCGCGGCTCGAGCCACCCTGATGCTGGTGACCACGGCGACGGTCGCCGGCTGTCGCAGCACGCCGGGAGCGATCTTTCCCGAGATTTCGCCGCCGATCGTGTGGCCCCAGCCGCCCGATCGGCCACGGATTCGCTATGTTGGCGAGTTGCGGGGCGAGGCGAGCCTGGGCGCGAAGCCGAGCGGTTGGGACGCGTTGCGGGCGGCAGTCGCCGGACCGCGCCCGCTGGGTACGTTTTCGCGACCGGCTGCGGTGGCAGTGGCCGGCGAGCGCGTGTTTGTCGCGGATACCGGCTTGGCCGTGGTACACGTGCTGGATTTGGCTAACCGCCGCTACCTGGTGATTTCGGGCTCGCCGACCGATCCGCTCCGAGTCCCGATTGACCTCACGATCGCGGACGGAGATCAGCTCGTCGTCGTCGATCGCGGGCGCGCCGCCATCGACGTGTTCGATCTTGACGGTACGTGGCGAGCCACCAAACGCTGGCCCGAACTCTCGGCCCCGGTGGCGGCGACGTGGGATCAGACGCGGCAGGTGCTCTGGCTGCTCGATGTAGCGGCCCACGCATGTTTCGCGTGCGAGGGATTGCAGCAATTGGGGCAGCGAATGGGAGAGCGCGGCGACGCGCCCGGACAGTTCAACTTTCCGGCCGCCGTGACTGCGCATCCGACGGTCGGCCTGGTTGTCGCCGATGCGATGAACTTCCGCGTGCAGGTATTCGATGACGCGGGTCGGCCGACGGTCGTGTTCGGGCAGAAGGGGGATGCTGCGGGTGACTTTTCGCGGCCGCGCGACGTGGCCGTCG
>JAUWXH010000110.1 GCA_030616465.1 Planctomycetota bacterium
CCAGGAACTCGACCACGTTGGGGCGCAGGGCCATTTGCGCCATGCGCCGGCCCCCGAGCCCGTAGGGCCACAGCACGCGGTTCGCTCCGGCGGCGACGAGCTTCGACTTGGTCATTTCGGCGTTGGCCCGAGCGACGATGAACAATTCGTCCTTCAACGCCCGGGCCGTGAGCACGACCATCAGGTTGGTGGCGTCGTCGTCGATGACCGTGATCAGCCCGCGGGCCCGTTCGATCCCGGCCTGGCGCAGGACGTTGTCGTCGCCGGCATCACCGAGCGCAGCCAGGTAGCCTTGCTCAGCGGCGCGGCTGACGGCATCCTCGGATTTGTCCACGATAACCAGCGGCTGGCGCTCACGCTTGAAGTCGCGGGTGACCTGAATACCCATGCGGCCGAAGCCGCAGACGATGAAGTGGTCGCTGAGCTGTTCGATCTTGTTCCGCATTTTGCGTAGCTCCAGGTAGCCCTTGAGTTCGCCGGCGATCAGGTAGTTCGCCACGGAGGTCGCGAAGTACGTGAAGGCCCCCACGCCGACGAAGATCAGAAAAATCGTGAAGACCCGCCCCGCGCCATCCAGCGGTTGTACCTCCCGCAAGCCGACCGTGGTGACGGTGATGACCGCCATGTAGAACGAGTCGAGCAGCGACCAGTCGTCCTCGAGCAGGTGGTAGCCGACGCCGCCGATGCAGATCACGAGCGCGAGGGCGATGACCGGTTTTCTCAGCCGCCATCCAATGCCGCCGCGCTCCATGATCATCATTGCCGCTCCACGACGCGAAATGCCGCGTCGGGCAGGGCTGCCTACGGCCAGTTATCCAAGTACTCCCGGGCCAGCTTGGCCTCGCGCGTGCCGGGATAGTCACGCACGACTTCCTCGAACAGCCGCCTGGCGTCCGTGCGCCGACCGGTTTTCAGGAACGTCCGCGCCAGCCCCAACTTCCGAGCGGCCTCGGGGTTGCTGGGCAGCTCTCCGGTGGCCGAGGGTTTTTTCTTATCCGGTGCCTGGCGCCTGGCTGCTTCGACCACGGCCTCTTTCGGGGTGGCCTGCTTGCCATCGCGCGTCCGCGCCAGCACGGGGTCGTAGCGGCGTTTGGCTTCGGCGACGGCGGCGCGCAGGGCGTATTGGAACCCCGGCTCGTCAGCCGCACCCACGGCACGAATGTAGCCGTATTGGTCAACGACGACCTGCCAGGGCGGCGTTCCGGCGCCGAACGCCTTCCTTACGCTCTTGTCCCGCGGCGTACCGCGCTCGTAGTGCTGGTTCCAAACGTATCCAGTGCTTTTGGCGAACGCCTGGGCTTGCTCGACACGCGCTGGGCTGTCCGTATTGACGCCCAGGAACTCGACCTTTCGGTCCTTCTGATAGACCTCGTATACTTGGCGAAACGCCGCGACCAGTTCGTCGGAGGGCGGGAAACGCGTGGCCCAGAAGTCGATGACCAATACCGCGCCGTCGCGCTCCGCCGGTGTTACGTCTGTCCCGTCTTCGGTCGTAATCGTGATTTCCGGGGCCGATGTGCCGACGCCGCGAAGCCAACGACGGCGTTGGGCAAGCAGCCGACGCTCATCGGCACCGGCGACCCGGCGCAACTGCTTGAGCATTTGCTCACCTAGTTGCGCGTCGCCGCTCGCGCAGGCCGCGAGATAACCGGCATCCAGGGTCTCGCGCTCGTCGGGAGACTGTTCCTGCAGTTCGACCAGATACCCCGCTGCCAAGCGTGCGTCGCCGACGGCC
Organism: Planctomycetota bacterium; assembly: GCA_030616465.1. Taxonomy (GTDB): domain Bacteria; phylum Planctomycetota; class Phycisphaerae; order UBA1845; family Fen-1342; genus JAUWXH01. The sequence continues at coordinate 1,736 of JAUWXH010000110.1, forward strand.
AACGCGGAATAGACCTTGATTCGCACCATCTGTGCCCGCTGCTCGGGCTCCAGTGCGTCCCGGCGCAGGTCCAGGTCGTGCAGCCGACGCAGAGCCTGTCGCCCCTCTTCGATCGACAGGATCTTGCCCGGTTGAACCACCTCGGCGTGCAAGCTCTTCAGCCGCTGAAAGGCCTCGGCGTCTTGGGCAAGGCTGGCCGGCGGTCCCCAGCGCATCAAGCACAGACAGGTAGCAGCAAACAGCAGGCGTCTCATCTCAATCCCATACAGACCACGCACGTCCGAGCAAGGGCTGATACAGCTAGGCTTGGTCGGGCGAGCGAGGCGACAGCATGCTACCACGTGATGGTGATGGCTGGAAACCGCCACCGGCTGACGGCTCAACGCGGCGGGTCGCTCGGTCGGGGGAAGTTGTCGGCGTACCAGCGCATCTGGCAGGCCATGCCGATCAGGATATCCACCTCGTTGATCGTCATGTCCAGTCGGCCGAACAGGTGGCGCAGGGCGTGCTTGAGGTGGTCAGGGTTCTGCTGGGTGTCGAAGAAGCCGATGCGGTCGAGCCCGTCGAAGAGCTTGTCGAACAGCACCTGTTTTCTCTGGTCGGGGGCCACGTTCGGCAGGTCGGGCTTCGGCAGGCGCCCCTGGGCGGCCAGGTGGGCCTGACGTAGTTCGTAGCAGATGATGGTGGTCGCTGCCGCCAGGTTCAGGACCGGATAGGACTCGTCGCTGGGGATGGTGACCACGCGGTCGAAGTGCAGCAGTTCGCGGGTTACGAACCCGTGGTTCTCAGGTCCGAGCGCGAAGGCGACCGGGCCACCGACCGTGTGCTCGACGGCGTCGTGGGCCGCCGCCCTAACCGGTATGGCCGCCTGCCGACGGTAAAGCCCGCTCTTGGACGTGGCGGCGAAGGTTTTGACGCACCCCTCGAGCGCCTGGGGGATCGTGTCCGCCACTCGGGCGGATTCGAGCAGCGGCCGGGCGTGGGCGGCATACGCCACCGCCTGCTCGTCACGCGGGTCGCAACGCGGGGAAACCAGGACCAGGTCGGACAGGCCCATGTTGGCCATTACGCGGCAGACGGCGCCGACGTTCGCCGGCCCGCTCGGCCCAACCAGCACGATACGAATGCGCTCCAGCATTGAGGCATTCTACGGCGCTTGCGGGTCGCGGGGCACGTCGGGTGCGTCAGGTTCCGTGGCCCCAGTTGGCCAGCAGGATTCCCAGGTCGGCGTGGTCGGTGTCGCCGTCGCCGTCGATGTCGCCCACACAATCCTGGCCGGTGCAGCCCCAGTCGCTGAGGAAGATGCCCAGATCGGCGTGATCGACGTCGCCATCGCCGTCGAGGTCGCCGCCGACCAGGACGGTGAACTCGACGATAGCGGTGCCGCCGGGCAGGCCGTCGCCGCTGGGCAGCGCGGCGGGGTCGCGCGGATCGAGCACCTCACCATCGAGCGCGAGTCCGGCCGCCACATCCACGATCTGGTCGGTGACAGTGAGCGTGTAATCATCGGCGGGCAGTGGGGTATCGGGCGTGAGGGTCGCCGTTTGCGTCATACCGTCATACGCGAACGAGAACGCGGCCGGGCCCGTCGCAGCGCCGACCAGTGAAAAGTGCTCCGGCTCGGCCACGACGTCCTTGTGGAATTGCACGACGATGGTCAGGGCATCGCCGGGGGCCGCCTCACTGCCGGGCGTCGGCGTCACGGTCACAATCTTTGGCGGACCTTGGACGAACGGGATTTCAACCGCGTTTGCGGGGTCCGTCAGAATCCAGTGCTTGGGATCCAACGCCAGGCCGTCGATCGGACCAGCCGTCGCGAACAACAGATGCTCAGCTTCTTCGTCGTTCCACACGACGTAGGTCGTCTCGTCGCCGCCGGTCGTGGTGACGACGTCGATCGGCATGGTATACGTGGGATAGGAAGCACTCTGCGTCTGCGTTACGTAAAGTTCGACGTAGTTCTGCCCCCCTACCGCCTCCTGCCGCCAGCCGTACTCATACGCCGGCGCGCCGATGTCGTAGACCCAGGTGTCGAAGTACCAGTCGAGGTCTTCGCCATAGACGCCTTCAGCGAGCTCTTGGAAGTCGTCCGTGGTGGCGCTGTCGTACTCGTACGCTGCTCGGTAGGCGGCGAGGATGTCGAAGAACGTATCGTCCCCGACGACGTGTCGCAGCATATGCACGACCCAGGCGCCTTTGTCGTAGGAGAGATCGTGCGAGAAGATGCGGCCGACGTCGGAGATGTCGTAGCAGTAGACGCTTCCGTTGACGTTTTCCGGTCGGCGAAACTCCATGTGCTCGTGCAGGGCATCCTCCCCGCCGCCAGGCTTATTCTCGTACCAGATGGCCTCGGAGTAGCTGGCGAAGCCCTCGTTGAGCCAGACATCGTGCCAGGTGGCGCAGGTGATCATGTCGCCCCACCACTGGTGGGCGAGCTCGTGGGCGTTGATCCAGTCCCAGGAGCCCCAGTATCGGCGTTGGCCGGTGATGGTCTGGTGCTCCATGCCGCCGCCCATCATGAACTGGTAGAGCCCGTATTTCTCGGCGATGAACGGATATAGGCCGAACCGGTCGCCAAAGACGTCCAACATGTCCATGATTTCGAGCCAATCCTCCCGCCGCGCGGGCGTGTCCTCTTCGGGAAACGCATATAGCTCAAATGGCATGCTTCCGCCGTCGTAGGTGTAGTCCTCGTTGTAGACGTTGTAGTTGGTGGCGGAGAAGGAGAACAAGTAGGGGACCATCTGGTAGTCGGTGACCCAGCGGTGGCGCTTCCGGCCGTCGCCGAGGTCATCTACGCCTGCCAAGGCCCCGTTGGAGGCCACCACCATCGTGTCCGGGACGGTGTAAGCCTGCTCGGCAGTGGCCTTGTCGGTGTTTACGTCCTTGGCCGGTAACCAGGCGTAGGCGAACCAGGGCTCGTTCAGCGTGAAGACGATGGGCTGGCCGTCATGGGTGGTGAACGAGATGGCCGGCGTGAAGTATCCGTCCGAGGAGGGATGCCCGTCGTACGCGACGCGCAGGGTGAACTCCTCACCCGTGTTGTAGGCCCGGTCGAGCGTCACCTCGATGGTGGGGAAGTCGGTCCGCTGCCAGGTGACCGGTGTGCCGTTCACCTCGACCGCGCTGATCGTCAGGGCGTCGTCCAACTGGAAGTAGAACAGTGTCAGATCGTCCACCAGGCTGCGCACGGTCATCACGTTTGAGCCGCCGATCCACTCCAAGTCCGGATCGATCTCGAGATCGAGGTTGTAGTGCAGGACATCGGTGTCGTCGGCGCCGCGCGACGGTTCCCGCTCGCCGGCCGCCGCTTCGTACGCGATGATCTCGGCGGCGGCCCGCGCATGGCCGCAGCCCAGCTCGTGCGTCGGCTTGTCCGCCGGATCCCATACCGTCCCCGTCAGGCACAGCCAACCAGCGATTAAACTGAGCAACATCGTGAAGCCTCACTTGCTCGTCTTGGAAGCAGAAACTCACCCACCATGTACCATCATAGACGCCAAGGCCAGCAGACAGCAATGACAGCTTTGCCCGTGGGAGCGGTGCAATGACCGATAAGTTCCGCTGACCCGCGCGGCGTGGGGGTTCAGAGCGACTTGCGCCGGGCTCGTCCCGGCGGGCGCGGCAGGTCGTCTCGCAAAGGGCCCTGCTTGATGTAAGTCACGATGGCGCGCTCGCCGTGGCCGGCCGGAAGGCGGTACACGACCGTTCGCTCGTAAGCCATTTCGCACGCGTGTGCCGCCGAGCGCGCTGCTTCACGCTCCTTGGCGGCTGCTTGGCAAGACTTGAAAAAGTGGCAGCGCCCGGCCGGGCGGACAAACCCCGCCGCGTATTCGAGCAGCCCCGGCAACCGGGCGAGCGCCCGGGCGGTCACCACATCGAACGATTCACGATAGGTCGGATCATGGGCCAGCGTCTCGGCCCGGCCGCATACCGTCGCGACGTTCTGGAACCCAAGCTCGTCGCAGATCCGCTGCAGTGCCTCAACTTTCTTCCGTGTCGCGTCAAGCAGCGTGACGTACAGGAGCGCATCGGCACACGCCAATGGCACGCCCGGCAGTCCGCCGCCGGTGCCGAGATCGAGCAGGCGCGTCGGCCGCGAGGCACGCACCAACGACAGCAGCGTCAGGCTGTCGCACACGTGGGCCGGCCAGATCTCTGCGGCGGCCCGCGGCGATAGCAGATTGACCCGACGGTTTTCGCGCAGCAGGCGTTCGACGAAGCGGCGGAGGCGCTCGTACGCCGCCGCGTCGATCTCGAACCCGGCCGCCGTTAATTCTGCATGGGTCATTGCCTGGCAATCATGAAGCGTACGATGTCGTTTCTATTAGTAGCGCCAGCCTACCCTTGCACAGTTGGCGCTCCGTTGACCGGTCACAACGCGCTAGGGGCGCGCGATTTGAAAATGAGCATGGCGATGGCAGCGACCAGCCCCAGGGCGCCATAATAGCACCAGACCAGATAGGGCTTGTACTGCTGGCGAAGCATCTGCGTGGCCTGCTGCAGCGAGGCCGTGTCCACATCACCCAAAACACTCCCGAAGATCTGGCTGACCTTCTCTCGTGTTTCGGAATAACCCAATTCATCCCAGTTCACCTCACCGCGGAGGAGCCGGATGCTCTCTTGGACGGCAACTGCATTCCGCTTCTCCAGGACATGGGCGACTGTTGGCATGACCTGCTCGTCGGGCAATTGTCCCTCGTCCATGACAAACGCTTCGTTCATGCCCAGCGCTTCGACCAGATACTCGCGCGCGACCGCGGTCTTCTCTGTTGCGCTCCGCCCCGCCATCTCGGCGATCGCGAAGCCCGGAGCCAAACCGACGAGGCCAGGCAGGGTCAAGAAGTAGCCCATGTACAGGGCTTTGCTCGCTTTCGGTGCGTTGTGTCCCACGTACCCGGGCGCCCCTATACTGAACATGATCTCGCCGACGGCGACAATCAATAGCATCACCAGGCAGACCCAGCCAATTCCCGTAGCGCACGCCGCAGACCCGAGCACGGTCACAAGCATTCCGACGACGATCGCTGTGATTGTGTTCAGTCTTCCTGTCGCCCACGCGACGAGCGGCAATAGCAGCATGAAGCAACAGAGTGAAAT
>JAUWXH010000003.1 GCA_030616465.1 Planctomycetota bacterium
ATTGCCACAGGCAACGGCTCGATCCGGGTGGAGAACCTTCGGGACGAAGTCGTGCTGCGGACCAGCAACGGGCGTATCACGCTGAGCGACATCGCCGGCAACGTGCGGGTCCGCACCAGCAACGGTCGGGTCGAGGCGGAACGGATTGGCGGCAAGCTGCATGTCGATAGCAGCAACGGCTCGGTGTTTGTCAGGGCCGTGGAGGGCGCGTGCGAGCTGGAGACCTCGAACGGCCCGGTGGAGGCGAGGGATGTGCATGGCGACATCAGCGTCACCACCTCGAACGGCCGAATCCGCGTCGAGGCCGCCCCGCCCGACGAGGCTTCCGTCATCCTGCGGACCAGCAACGGATCGATCCACGTTACGCTCCCGGCGACCATGCGGGGTGATCTCACGCTGAGCACCAGCAACGGCCGGGTGAGCACGTCGATGGATCAGGTGTCGCTGACCAGCCCGAGCTGGTCGCGGAGGCGGTTTGAGGCGGTTATGAACGGCGGCGGCGAGGGCCGAATCGTCGCTCGTTCATCGAACGGGTCGATCACGTTCATTTGCCGCTAGCTCGGCTCATTACGCATACCGGGTCATCCTGAGCGAAGCGAACGATCTACGGCATACGCTTGAGTATTCCGGCCACGCGGCGGGATTCTTCGGTCGCTGCGCTCCCTCAGAATGACGGGGGAGCGGCTCAGTCCGCACTGCGGACGCGCAGCCCCACCAGCGTGATGTCGTCGGCCTGATCGGCCAGGCCGACGAAACGTCGGACGTCCCACAGGATATTACGTAGGGCCTGGTCGGGCGGCATCCGGCCGTATTGCACTACCGCGTCGAGCAGCCGCTCGCGACCGAAGAGCTCGTCATCAAAGTTCGCCGCTTCAATCGCCCCGTCGGTGTAGAGCAGCACGAAGTCACCGGGGCACAGGTCGAGCGCGCATTGCCGATACTTCTCGTCCGGTCTGATCCCCAGCACGAGCCCGCCTTCGCTGAACGGCAGAACCTCGCCGTCACGCAGGATCAACAGCGGCTCGTGGCCCGCACTGCAGTAGTGCAGCCGCCGACCGCTGCTGTCCACCGCGATCAGCAAGAGCGTTACGAACTCGGCGACCGAGGTCTCGGCGTGGACGTGGCTGTTGAGCCGGGTCAGCACTTCCCCCAAATCGTGGCAGCGTTGAGCAGTCGCCCGCAGCGCCCCGCGCACCGATGCCATCAGCAGCGCGGCGGGGATGCCCTTGCCGACCACGTCGCCGACCACGGCGGCCAGCCGCCCGTCGGCGAGCGTCAGAAAGTCGCAGAAGTCGCCGGCCAGGTGCGCGGTAGGCTCGAAAACCACGGCCGTGTCGAGCACGGAGTGCGGCGGCGGGGGCGTGTGAACCATGCGGGCCTGCACCTCGCCGGCCAACGCCAACTGCCGCTCCGTTTCGGCGGCGCGCATATGCTCGTCCAGAAGTTGGGCGTTGACGATCGCGGTCGCGGCCTGGGCGGCAACCGCCCGCAGCAGGTTGCGGTGCACGCCGCGGAAGCGTTGCCGGTGGCCGGTATACACCCGCAGCACCCCGACCGGGTTCCCGCGGTACAGCATGCCCGCCGTCAGCACGCTGACCATTCCCTCGCGGCGGGCATCGTCGGGATAGCGGAAGCGCGGGTCACGGCTCACGTCTTCGATGTATACGACATTCCCGTTCAAGGCTTCGTCGTCGATGGGGCTCTTCGACCGGAGGATCGGTCCTTTGGCCAGATAGCGCTGCGAGAGGTTGTGCCCGGCCTGGATGGTCAGCTCATCCGTCTGCGGGTCGTACAGCCGCAACGTGCAGAAGCGGCACTTCATCACGCGGGCGGTCTCGGCCACGATGCGGTCCAGGATGGTTTGCAGGTCTTGCTCGCCGCTGAGCAGCTCCGCGATGTCGCCGACCAGCGCCGTTTCCTCGGCGGCACTCTGCGCGCGCAGCTCACGCGTGCACCAGCGGGCGAGCATGCGTGCGGCCCAGCGGGCCGTGCGGACGGCCGGAAAATCGCCCCGTCGCTGGAGCACCGGCAGGCCTTCGCGCGCTTGCCGCAGCTTGTCCGTCTCGGGCCTCGCGACGACGGTATCCGGGTTGACCGGCGCGTTTGGGGAGGCCGGCTCCCGGAACTCGCCCACGCCGACGTACCCGGCCAGCGTCTCGCCGACGTATATCGGTGCCACGATGTACCACACGCCGCTGTACGGAACAAAAGCCATCTGTGCGGGCGGCTCGTCGGCCGGTAGCGGGATGAGCTCGAGGTGGCGCGGTAGTCGCCGTAATACGCGACCGGTTAGGCGCGCGAAGTCGCTCATCGGAGGTGAGGCAGCGAGCAACCGCCGCTCACCGTCGTAAACGCACGCGCGCAGCCCGCTGCTGCGGGCCAGCCCGCCGGCAAAGTCCTCCAGCAACGCGGTATCGATCAAATCTCGCAGCATGAGTCTCCCGATAGGGTACGCCCAGGCGACCGAATGCCCCTATTCACCTCGGCCACGAGCTGCATTCTTCATTATCGCCAACGCGCTTCAGTCCGCAAATGCAGCGCCGCTTGGCTCTCTGTTGTAGAATTAGGTGTGTATCGATCGTCCGCGGTGGCCGTTCAGGCACTTGGCGCGACGGTATAAGGCATGAGGCGACGTCCGCGAGTCCGAGGTGTGCTCAAATGGGCCGGCACACTGCTGTGCTTGGTCATTGTGCTCGCGGGCCTGGTAAGCATGCGTTGGGCGTGTTCCTGGTCGGCTAGTGGTTTTCGAGTGGACGTTGTCACTGGTGCGCTGCTTCTGAGAATATTCGTGGACGGTGTTCCCGGGCGTGGCTGGGAGATCGATTACATCTCATCCTGGGCGGAGGCCGTAGATATATGGTGGAATATGGCCAGCACGCTGCGATGGGGGATTGAAGTCCCGGCCGGAAACAAGTGGTTAACGATCCCGCTATATGTCCCACTGTTCATCTTCGTGTTGCCGACCGCGTTTCTATGGTGGCGCGACCACCGGCGGCCGAAAGGCCACTGCCAGAATTGCGGCTACGACCTGACAGGCAACGTCAGCGGGCGCTGTCCAGAGTGTGGGACGCCGGTCGACGATGACGTGTCGGAATCCATGCGAGAGGGGCAGTGATGCCGCGCCAGCTGCTGTTGGCGTACTAGCGGTGATGCCGCTAAACTAGCGTATTCTCACGGCGACTGGAGCCGCATACGAACAATCGGTCAGGGAGCAGCTTGCATGAAGGTTCAGGAGTATCAGGGGCGAGCGTTGATGGAAGCGGTCGGGATTCCCGTTCCGGCCGGCCAGGTGATTGACGCGCCGGAGCAGGCCGCCGACGCGTTTCGGCGGGTCGGGGCCGAGACGGTCGTGGTCAAGGCCCAGGTTCACGCCGGCGGGCGCGGCAAGGCCGGCTACGTCAAGCTGGTCAAGTCCGCCGACGAAGCCGCCCAGCACGCCAAACGCATGTTCGCGAACCGGATGGTCTCCAAGCAGACCGGGCCGCAGGGCGTGCAGGTTCGCAAGCTCATGCTCGCCCAGGCGGTGGACATTGCCCACGAGTATTACCTCGGCGTGGTGGTGGACCGGGCTCGGCGGACGCCGGTCATGATGGCCAGCGCCGAGGGCGGGGTCGAGATCGAGGAGGTCGCCGCCCGCAACCCCGACGCGATCAAGAAAGCCTGGTTCCACCCGCACCTGGGGTTGCAGCGTTTCCAGGCTGCGGCGCTGGCGGCCGCGATCGGGCTGAAAGGCGACCAGGCCAAGGCGGCCGCCAACATCATGCTCAAGCTGGCCAGGCTCTTCATCGAGAAGGACGCCTCGCTGGCCGAGATCAACCCGCTGGTGCAGACGCCGGACGGACAGATCCTGGCCATCGACGCCAAGTTCAACTTCGACGACAACGCCATCTTCCGCCACGATGACGTCGCCGAGCTCTTCGACCCCGCTGAGGAGAACCCCAACGAGCTGCGGGCCAAGGAGTTCAACCTGAGCTACATCGCCCTGGACGGCAACATCGGCTGCCTGGTCAACGGGGCCGGGCTGGCCATGTCCACTATGGACATCATCAAGCTGCACGGCGGCGAGCCGGCGAACTTCCTCGACGTGGGCGGCGGCGTGACGCCCGAGGGTGCCATCGAAGCCTTTCGGATCCTGCTGGCCGACGAGAACGTGAAGGCTGTCCTGGTCAACATCTTCGGCGGCATCGCCAAGTGCGATGTGATTGCCGAGGCATTGATCCAGGCGGCCAAGGAGGTCGGTTTCAAGGTGCCGGTCGTCGTGCGGCTGGAAGGCACGAACGTCGAGATTGCCCGGAAGATGCTCAAGGAGGCGAACATCCCGCAACTAAAGGCCGCCACGGACCTGACGGATGCGGCGAGACAGGTTTGTGCCTGTGTTTAGGTTTCAATTGCGAATCACGCACTAGCAGGTATGGTCGAGCCGTCGCACGAGTTAGTTGACGCGATTTACCGCGACAAGGTGTTGCAGGCGCGGCGGATGTCACTGGAGGAGAAGTTTCTGGCAGGGCCACAGCTGTTCGATTACGCGTGCCGCATCACGATGGACGGAATCCGAAGCCAGCATCCGGACGCGGATGAGCGCCGCGTGCGCGACATCTTGCGTGAGCGGCTCGAGCTCGCTCGGCGGTTGGAGCAAGTGCTGTGACGAGCGACGAAATTGTGGTCGCGTGCATTGACGCCCTGGAAGCGACAAACATCCCCTACATGGTTGTCGGCTCGCTCTCCAGCAATCTGTACGCGATCCCGCGATCGACGCAGGACGCCGATTTCGTCGTCGAACTCCGGAAGAACTCACTGAGCGAGTTGCTCGGACGCCTGGGGCCGGAGTTCCATCTCGACCCGCAGGTGCGATTTGAGACCGTCACGGCAACAACGCGACATATCATAAACACGCCGGATGGCCTGTTCCGCGTCAAACTCTTCCAACTCAGCGATGCCCCCTACGACCACGAGCGATTCGCAAGACGTCGTCGCACAAAGGTCCTCGGACGCGACGCGTACGCCCCCACGCCGGAAGATGTGATCGTGATGAAGCTCCAGTGGTCGCGCCAAGGGCGGCGCACGAAGGACACCGACGACGTGCGAAACGTCATCGCCGTTCAGGGCGACGCGCTCGACTGGAACTATATCTACCGCTGGTGCGACGAGCACGGTACGCGCGAGCTGCTGGAGGAGATCCGCCGCTCGATCCCGAAGATCTGAGGATGCTGTAGCGGATTGTGTTTCTGTACGCTTTTGACGAAGATCACCGCATGCACCGGGAGCTGATCCAGATCGTCGACCGCTTCGCCGGCCGGCGCGTCTTGCTCGTCGGCGACTTCATGCTCGACCGCTACGTGTTCGGCGACGCGGAGCGGATCAGCCCGGAAGCGCCGGTGCCGGTGCTGCGCGTGATCGAGCGTCAGGACCGCGTGGGCGGGGCCGGATCGGTGGCGCTCAACGTCGCCGCGCTCGGGGCCGAGGTGTGCTGCTTCGGCCTGGTGGGGAAAGATCCCTTCGGCGAGCGGATCAAACGTCTATTGAGTGAAGCGGGTGTGGATGCCGGCGGCCTGATCGCCGTCGAGGATCGCCCCACGATCACCAAGTCGCGGTTGGTGGGTCTGGCCGAGCACCGTCACCGCCAGCAGATTCTGCGTGTGGATGACGAGATCGTTCGTCCGCCGGCGCCGGCTGACGGAAAAGCGCTGCTCGCCGCGGTCGAAAAGGCTGTCTCGCACGTCGATGTGGTTTGCCTGGAGGACTATGCCAAAGGCGTGCTGTCGCCGGAGATCTGTGCTGGAATCCTGGATTTGGCGAAGGGGGAGGGCAAGCCGGTGCTCATCGACCCGGCCCGCCTGGGAACGTGGGACAAATACACTGGCGCCGCAGTGCTCACGCCGAACCGGGCGGAGCTCGAGTTGGTGGTGGGGCACGGGCTGGACGATGACGAGATCGACGTTCAGGCCGCGGCGCTCGTCGAGCTGCTGGAACTCCAGGCCCTAGTCGTGACATTGGGGCGCGACGGGGCGCGTCTGGTTCGCCGCGACGGGCAGGCCCGCCATTTCCCCACGACGCCACGCGCCGTCTATGACAACACCGGCGCGGGTGACGCGGTGCTGGCGATGATGGCGGTTGCCACCGCGGCCGGCGCGCCGCTGGAGCGGGCGGTCGTGCTGGCCAACGTGGCCGGTGGGCTGGAGGTGAGCAAGTTCGGCTGCGTGCCGATCACGCGCGACGAGGTCGTTCGCGAATTGCAGCGTGGTCACGAGACGGGGCGCGGCAAGATCCGCTCCGCCCCGGAACTGGCGGCGGAATTGGCGGCCCGGCGGCAACGCGGCGAAACCGTCGTCTTCACCAACGGCTGCTTCGACCTGCTGCACCCCGGCCACATCGACCTGCTGGAGCAGGCCAAGGCGCTCGGCAGCCTGCTGGTGGTCGGGCTGAACAGCGACGCCTCGATCCGCGCGCTCGAGAAGGCTGACGACCGCCCCATCCGCCGTCAGGACGACCGCGCCCGCATGCTCACCGCGCTGGAGACGGTCGATTACGTCGTCCTGTTCGACGAGCCGGACCCCGCCCGGCTGATCGAGCAGATCGTGCCCGACATGCTCGTGAAGGGTGCTGACTGGGCCGACAAGGGTGTGGTGGGACGCGAGTTCGTCGAATCGCGCGGCGGACGCGTCGTGCTGCTCGACCTGGTCGAGGGCTACAGTACTTCCGCCGAGCTGGAGCGCATCCGTGCCGCGACAACCGTTCGTTGAGGTGAGCCGAGCATGACCCGCGAGTGGAAGGCGATACTGGCCGAGCACCAGCAAGTCGTCTCCGGGATGGCGGAGGCGGCGTCGATACTTGACCGCATTGCCGAGGCGATTATCGCCTGCCTGCGGGCCGGGAAGCGCGTGTACGTTTTCGGCAACGGGGGTAGTGCCGCCGATGCCCAGCACATCGCCGCTGAGCTCCTCGGCCGCTATCGGCTTGAGCGTCGGGCGCTGCCGGCGGTGGCCCTGACGACGGACGCCTCCATATTGACCGCCGTCAGCAACGACCTGGGGTTTGAGCACGTCTTCGCCCGGCAACTCGAGGGGCTGGCCGACGCCGGCGATGTGGCCTGGGCCTTGAGCACCAGTGGCACCTCACCCAACGTGCTGGCGGCCGTGCGTGTGGCGGCTGAGCGTGGGGCGACCACGATCGGGTTTACCGGCCGGACAGGCGGCCGGCTCGCCGAACTGTGTACGCATCTCCTGCACGTGCCACACGACGACGCCGACCGCATCCAGGAGGCCCACGTCCTGGCCTATCACTACGTCTGCGAACGCGTCGAAGCGGCAATGGCCAAGTAGGGGTTTTGCGGGCGGTGCCCGCCCTACGCTTCGTCGGCGCTGAGCCGTTCGATTTCGGCCCCCACGACGCGGAGTTTCTCGTCGATGCGCTGGTAGCCGCGGTCGATATGGTAGATGCGGTTGATGTCCGTAGTTCCGCGGGCGGCCAGCCCAGCTAGCACCAGCGCGGCCGAGGCCCGCAGGTCCGACGCCATCACCGGGGCGCCCACCAGCCGCTTGACGCCCTGGACAATCACCGTGGGGCCGGCCTTGTGCAGCTTGGCGCCCATGCGGTTCAGCTCGCCCACGTGTAGGAACCGGTCGGGGAAGATCTTCTCGGTGATGACGCTGTTCCCGTCCGCCAGGCATAGCAACGCCATTAACTGGGCTTGCAGGTCGGTCGGCATGCCCGGGAACGGCTGGGTGATGACTTCGATGGGTTCAAGCCGCCGGGAGGAGGCGACGGTTATCGCCTCGTCTTTCCGCTCGACGTTCACGCCCACCGCGTTCAGCCGGTCCACGAAGGCCATCAGGTGATCGAGACGGCAGTTCTCCAGCGTCAGTTCGCCGTTGGTGATGGCGGCGGCGACCATGAAAGTGCCGGCCTCGATGCGGTCGGGGATGATGCGATACTCGCAGCCCTTCAGCTCCTTGACGCCCTCGATGATGATCCGCGGCGTCCCCTGCCCGGTGATCGAGGCGCCGCACTTGTTCAGGAAATCGGCCAGGTCCCTGACCTCGGGCTCGCAGGCGGCCATCTCGATGACGGTGACGCCCTCGGCCAGGACGGCTGCCATCATCGCGTTGGCCGTGCCCAGCACGGTCGAGCCGAACGGTCCGCCCAGGAACATCTCCGTGCCGCGCAGGCGTTTGGCCTTGGCGACGATGTCGCCGCTGACCAGCTCGACGTCGGCCCCCAGCAGGCGCATGGCGCGCAGATGCAGATCGACCGGGCGGTCGCCGATGGCGCACCCACCGGGCATGGCGACCTGTGCCTTCCCGCGTTTGGCCAGCAGCGGGCCAAGTACGCAGATCGAGGCGCGCATCTTGCGGACAATGTCATACTCGGCCTTACAGTTCATCTCGTCGGAGGCCAGCAGCCGCAGGGCGCCATCCTGGCGGCGTTCGACTTCCACGCCGAGTTTGCCGAGCAGCTCCGCCAGCGAGGTAACGTCGGCGACGGACGGCACGTCGTGCAGGATGACCTCGCCGTCGCAGAGGATCGAGGCGGCCATGATCGGCAAGGCGGCGTTCTTCGCCCCGCCGATGCGCACCGACCCCCGCAGGCGGTTCCCGCCGTTGATTCGAAAATAAGGTAGGCCCACGGTCTGATTCCTTAGGTTGTTCGTGTTCGCTGGTTGTCCCGCAGTCGCGCGTGAACGACACGCTCGTGCTTCAATTCGTCCGGATAGGTCACGATAGCATCCCAGACCGATTCGTCCAGCAGGGCGCGGACGGCGGCGGCCTGGTTGAACGCACCTCCAGCAGCAGATGCCCGCCGCGGTTCAGCCAGTGCGGCGCCTCATGGATCACCCGGCGCAGCACGCTCAGCCCGTCTTGCCCGGCGAACAGCGCGACGCCCGGCTCGTGCTCGCGCACGCCGATCGGCAGCGACGCCGCGTCGGCCTCCGCGACATACGGCGGGTTGCACAGGACCACGTCGAAACGTGGCGGCGCAGCGGCCGGTTCACCACGCTCGGTCGCGTGCTGCGCCCAGGCGTCGAACAGGTCGCCCGCGCGGAACTCGATGCGCTTCAACACGCCGTGGCGCTCGGCATTGCGTCGGGCCACTTGCAGGGCCGGCTCGGAGAGATCACTGGCGAACATTTGTGCGTCGCGCAGGTGCTTGGCCAAGCTGACTATAATGCACCCGCTGCCGGTGCCCAGATCGAGCACGGCGCACAGCGCGCCGCTTGAGTTGCGTACCAGCTCAATGGTGCGCTCGACCAGAACCTCGGTTTCCGGTCGTGGGATCAGCACGTCCGGCGTGACCTCGAAGCTCAATGAGAAGAACTCTTTGGTGCCGGTCAGATACGCGATCGGTCGCCCGGCTGCCGCCTGTTTCACCGACTCACGGAACGTCTGTAACACGTCTTGGCCGGGCACCGTGTCGTGGCGGGTGTAGAGGCGGATTCGGTCGCATTCCAGCGCGTGGGCAAGCAACAACTCGGCGCATAGTCGCGGCGACTCCACGCCGCTGCGCCCGAGGTAGTCGCGCGTCCATGCCAGCAAGCGTGCGACTGTCCAGGTGCCCGGTCCTGTGTCAGGAGGTTCCATCGAGGCAACTATAGCAAAGGCACCTGCGACCGACGAGGTACGCGGCGGGTATACTCACTCCGTCATGCATCCCGCGGAGTGTCACTGCCGCTGCGGCAACCGAGTCGTCGTCCTGGTTGCGTGTCTGTTGCTGGGCCTGCCGCGTCCGAGCGCGGCCCAGGACGTCACGGGTGCGCAGGTGAAGCGGGCCATCGCGGCGGGCGTGCGCGCCCTCAAGAGTCGCCAGTCGCCCGACGGGTCCTGGTCGGTGCGCTACCCGCATCCCGGTGGCGGAACCTGCCTGGTCACGCTAGCGCTGCTCCAGGCTGGCGAGCCGGTCGCTTCGCGTCAGATGGCGGCCGCACTCGATCAGATCAGCAACCTTGCGGATCAACGTGTTTACGTTGTCTCACTCAAGATCATGGTACTGGCGCAAGCCGATCCGGATCGCTACCGCCGGGAGATTCAGGCCGGCGCCCAGTGGCTGATCAAAGCCCAGACGAAAGCGGGGCTGTGGAGCTACACACAAGCCGGCGGGAACTTCGACCATTCCAACTCCCAGTTCGCCCTGCTCGGCTTGCACGCCGCGGCTCAGGTTGGTGTGCACATCCCCAACGTGGTTTGGCGACGGGCCCAGACCGCCGTCCTGCGCACGCAGAATCGCGACGGCGGTTGGCCCTATCGATCCAGAGGTAGCAGCTACGGCAGCATGACCGCCGCCGGCGTCGGCGACCTAATCATCCTCGGCCACACGCCCGTGGCCGGACGCGAGCGCGGCTTCCGCAACGGCAAGGCACCCGGCTGCGGGAAATACAAGGTCAATAAGCCACTGCTCAACGGCCTCAACTGGTTGGGGCGTCACTTCCGCGCCGACCAGAACCCGCAGCGCCGACGCAGTTGGGTGCACTATTGGCTCTATGCCGTTGAACGTTGCGGGATCCTTTCCGGGCGACGATCGTTCGGCCACCACGATTGGTACCGCGAAGGGGCCGCACACCTAGTCCGCACGCAGGGTCTGGCCGGTACGTGGGGCGACGGCGTCGTGGACACTGCCTTCGCTCTCCTCTTCCTCGCCAAGGGCCACAAGCCGCTGCTGATCCAGAAGCTCCAGTGGTCCGATGATGATGCCTGGAACCCCGATCGCCACGACGCCGCACACCTGGTTTCGTTCGTCGGCGACAAGCTGGGTGAGCCGACCGCATGGCAGGTTGTCGATTTCGACGCGCCGCTCGAAGACTGGCTGGCCGCCCCGCTGCTGTATATGCAGGGGCACCGCTTTCCCGTGCGGAACGCCGACCAGCGTGCGAAGATACGCGACTACATCGAGCAGGGCGGTACGCTGTTGGCCGAGGCGTGCTGCGGGCACGATGAGTTCCGTGCGGGGTTTCGCCGGTTCGCCGCCCAAACCTTCCCCGAGGTGCCGCTGCGTGAGCTCGACCCTGGTCATCCGGTTTATCACACCTGCGACGATGCGGACCCTTACGGGCTGATGGGCATCGACCTCGGCTGCCGCACGAGCATTATCTTCAGCCCGAACGACCTGTCGTGCCTGTGGGAACAGGGTGACGTGCCGCGGCTCAGCGAGCGGGGCTTCAAGCTCGGCCTCAACATCGCGGCCTACGCGGTTGGCCGCCGGCCCCTGCGCGACCGGCTCGACGTGATCACGCTCCCGACGCTGCGGGAGGACGAGCCGGCTTTGCCTCCGGGCGACGCCCTGCGCTTCGCCCAAGTCGTTCACGACGGCGATTGGCGACCAGATCCCCACGCGCTCGTCCGCTTGGCGGAGTTCCTGCGTGACAACGCGCGGCTCGACGTGGTCACGCGCTACAAGCCGCTGCGCCTGACCGCCCCCGAACTGTACACCTCTCCGATCCTGTTCATGACCGGCCACTACGACTTCCACCTTTCGGAGGAAGAGCGCACGGCCCTGGCGGCCCACCTGCGCCGCGGCGGGTTCCTGTTCGCCGAGGCCTGCTGCGGGCGGGCCGCCTTCAACCGCAGCTTCCGCGCCATGCTGCGTGAAACCTTCCGCAACCACGTACTCGAACGCCTCCCACCGGATCACACCATCTTCCGCGGCGAGCCGGGGTTCGACCTCGAGACGGTGCGCTACAAACCGGCGGTGCTGCGCGAGGAGCCGGACCTGACTGAGCCGCGCCTGTGGGGGCTGGAGATCGATGGCCGGCTGGCGCTGGTCTATAGCCCCTACGCCATTGGCTGCGGCTTGGAGGGGCACGTCTGCCAGGACTGCCGTGGTCTGGTGGGCGAAGATGCCCGGCGCCTGGCGGCGAATGTCGTGCTCCATGCCTTGACGCACTGAGCGTGAAGCGCTTGAGGCCCGCACGAGCAGGCCTATTCTGAGAGCTGGCTACGAAGGGTCTTGAAGGAGCACCCCGAGCAGTTCCGCCGGCAAGAGAAGCTGGCGGACGTCCCGGAATCGAAGCTGGTGGATGCACGGCCGCGCGCAATGACTTGAACGGCTGAGGACGGCGTGTCCGGGCGCGGGGGTCACTCTAACTCGGAATCGTCAGCCCGCATTCCGGACAGCGCTCGCTGACGTTGCCGGCGAGCGGGTGCCCCGCCCTTGCAGGGCGGGGGACGGAGTCGAGAACCCAAAGCGCCCCAACGTTCCAATCAGTCCCCCATCCTGAAAGGATGGGGCACCCACGCCGTTGCGTCGCCCACCGCTGGCGCATATCATACCCCGCCTGAAATCGAGAGGCCTACGCAGGCGAAGGGAGCGGACGTGTACGCGATATTCGAGGATGGCGGTAAGCAGTACAAGGTGAGCAAGGGCGATGCCCTGCTGATTGAGCGGAAGGACCTCGCCGAAGGGCAGAAGGAGATCACCTTCGGCAAGGTGCTCATGGTCGGCGAGGGCGAGGATGCCCGCATCGGCACGCCCTGGGTCGAGGGCGCGAACGTCGCGGCCAAGGTCGTCCGGGAGCTGAAGATGCCGAAGGTGGTCGGCATCAAGCTCAAACGCCGCAAGGGCTACATGCGGAAGTTCGGCCACCGTCAACAGATGTTGAGAGTCGAGATCAGTTCGATCAATGCTTGAGGTTTGGGCGGACGCGGGCGGGCGCCAAGGCCGGCTGCTGTTCGGCATGGTCATACTCCTACTCGTTGCCCAAGCCCGGGGGCAGTCGAAGCCTGCACAGCCGCCGCCGACCACCCAGCCTGCCGCTCGTGAGACGGTGGCGGCCGCCCACCGTCGGCTCACGCAGATCCCCGCCAAAGAGCTCTCCCGCGAGCAGATCGCCCTGAAGACGACGCTCACGTTGGCGCTGGCGATCGAGAAGGCCGACGGCGAAGGGGCGGCGAAGCTCCTCGACGCTGTCGGCTACCACGCCCTGCCGCTCGAAGGCCGCCTGCCCGAGAAGCCGGACAAGCCACTCACACCGGACGAATTCCGCGAACGCATCGAACGGCTGAGCCCGACGCGCGTGGACAGCTTCCCGGCGGACACGTTCGAGGTACTTGATCGCGTGGCGTTGCGCGGGGAGTTCGGCGCGGTGGCGGAGTGGATGTTGCCGCAGGACCGAGCCGTCGTCATCCGTCCGGCGCGGGACGCCGATGGCGGCTGGGTTAGCCGCTCGTGCTGTCTGGTGGTCCGGCTGCGGGCCCGCAAGCCGACGATCGTAGGGGGCAACCTGTTGGCGGCGCTGAGACAACCCACCACCCGGGAAGCGCCGCCCGGCCCCTGACGGGGTAACAGGATTGCCAAGCCTGGGTGGGCATGTTACGAATCGCACCATGCGAGCCGACGGTCGCGGACCTGACGAATTACGTCCCGTGGAGATCATCCGCGGATTCACGCGATCCGCACCCGGGTCGGTATTGATCCGCACCGGCCGCACGCACGTGTTCTGCACGGCGAGCCTCGAGGCGGCGGTGCCGTCGTGGCGGGAGAAGAGTGGGGCCGGGTGGGTGACCGCCGAGTACGAGATGCTGCCGGCCTCCACCGCCCAGCGTCGCCCGCGCAGCCGCCTGCGGGTGGACGGTCGCACGCGGGAGATCGAGCGGGTGATCGGGCGATCGCTGCGAATGGCGGTGGACATGGAGAAGATGGGGCCGCGGATGATCCTGCTGGACTGCGACGTCCTGCAGGCAGACGGGGGCACGCGGACGGCCGCGATCACCGGCGTCTACGTGGCTCTGTGCGACGCGTTGGCCGAGGGTCGCCGCCGCGGGTGGTGGGGCGACGACGTGCTGCAGGCGGCAGTGGCGGCGGTGAGCGTCGGGATCGTCGATGGTCAACCCGTGCTCGATCTGGACTACGCCGAAGACGTTACCGCCACGGTGGACTGCAATCTGGTGATGACCGATCGCGGCGAGTGGGTCGAGGTCCAGGCCACGGGCGAGCACGCCGCGTATACCGATGAGCAACTGGCGGCCATGCTGAAGCTGGGACGTGCCGGGATCGAGCAGTTGTTCCAAACGCAGCGCGATGCGTTGCGCGGCGAAGCGAATGGCGGACGGTGAACCATGATGCCGATCGTCTTGCGAAGAGCGATGAGACTGTGGGCCGCTATCGTGGCGTTGTTCTTATGGCCGAGCGCGGGCTGCAACGCGGAGGGAACCGGGTTAGTCCTGCGCCAGACCGGGCAGAGAGAGGACCTGTGGACTATCCGCTGCCTGACGCTGGAGGGGCAGAACCGCTTCCGGACGGCCAAGAACTTCGAGCAGGCCCTGAAGAAGGTCAAGGGTCTCGATCCCAAGCTGGTGCAGGTGTTCCACGGCGAGAGCAGCAGCGCGGTTTATTACGGCCGCTACCAGCGTCGCTACGATGCCGCCCGGCGCCAAGAATCTTTCAAGCCGGACCCGCTGAAGGATCTCAACCTGATCCGTCAGCTTTCGCTCACGGTGGATGAAAAACCCGTGTGGCCGTTCGCGCTGGCGGTGCTGGACAGCTCGCCGACCGTGCCGACCGGCAACCCGGCCTGGGACCTGAACAACGTGGACGGGTATTGGGCCCTGCAAATCGGCGTCTTTTACAACGAAGGGGAGATGCGTCAGCGACGGCGGGCGGCTGAGCAATACTGCAAGATCCTGCGGGATCAGGGTGAAGAGGCCTACTACCACCACGGGGCCGTCAACAGCTCGGTGTGCGTGGGCGTTTTTCCCAAGGAGGCGATCGTCGAGTTCCAGCGCGAGGACCCGCTGACGGGCGTGGTGCGCAGCACCAGCAAGATCGTGAACCCGCGCATGCTGGCGGCGCAAAAGAAGTACCCCATCAACCTGCAAAACGGTCACAAGGTCTACGAAATCATCTACGACCCGGCCACCGGCCGGAAGGAGCGTTTCCCCCATCCTTCGTTTCCGGTGAAGCTGCCGCGAGCGGACAAGCTGCCGGCACCTCGGCCGCGCGGGTAGTCGCCATGCCCGAGATCCTGCTGGCCACGCGCAACGCCGGGAAGATCCGCGAGATCCGCCGGATGACCGCAGCCGGCGGCTGGGTCTGGCACGGGCTCGACGCCCTCCCCGATGTGCCGGCCGCGGTCGAAGACGGGGCCACCTTCGCCGAAAACGCCCGACGCAAAGCGCTGCACTACGCGCAGGCGACCGGGCTCTATACATTGGCCGACGATTCCGGGCTGGAAGTGGACTGCCTGGGCGGCGAGCCGGGGGTGCATTCGGCCCGCTACGCCAGCACCCCACGCGACGACACCGCCAACAACCGCAAGCTGGTGGCGGCTTTGGCGGGTGTTCCGCTCGAGCGGCGGACGGCGCGTTTCCGCTGCGCGCTGGCTTTGGCGCGCCCGGGTGAGTTGCTGGTTGAGACCGAGGGGGTGGTCGCGGGGCTGATCATCGATGAGCCGCGCGGTGACAACGGCTTCGGCTACGACCCGCACTTCCTGATCCCCGCCCTCGGGCGCACCACGGCCGAGCTCCCGCCGGATGAGAAAAACGCCCTGAGCCACCGGGGCCAAGCCCTGCGCGACATGCTGCCGCGTATGGAAGCACACTTCCAGGCCGAAGGCCAGCGAGGCGTGTAATGCCGGGCGGGCCGACTCAGCTATCACCTTATGCCGACGCTACCGGCCCTGGGCCTGATCGCCCTGTACCCGCTGGACCGTCTCGCCGGGCAGCGCGGCCTGGGTGCCCGGATTGTCACCCGACCTTCGGTTGCGGTGGTGGTCGCGATCTTCGGCTTCATCGTGGTGAGCGTGGCCGGAGACAATGCCGAGCAAGTGGCGCGCTGTTGGAGGGAGAAGCCGGCATGGTATGCCCTTCAGCGGCACGAACCGGCCCCCTACGAGCTACAGGCGGCCGAGCTCGGGCGGCTGACGGAGCGCCACGAGCCGATCTATGTCTGGGGCTGGAGTCCCGGAACCTACCGCTACGCATATCGGCGCTGCGTTTCTCGCTTCGCAACGCTCGAAAAGACGGCTTGGCTCGGTGAGCGGGCCCGATTCCTGACTGAGGGAGCAATCGAAGACATCATGGGCAAGCGACCGGCCGCGTTCGTGATCTCGATTACCGACCTGCCGGCGGTGATGCGACCGCCGCGCAGCCCCTTTGCAGACTGGCTCGACCGCAATTACGAGAACCATGGCGAGTTTGACGGAATGTATATACTGACACCCCGGCCTGGCATCCCGCGCCCGCTGGAAGCGTCAGTCCGTCCGCCGGACCGATGATATGCTCGCCGGTTGGCGAGCACTGACGAACAGGTGTGTCCATGGCAACAGGGGGTGGCCGCGATTCTGAGGAGGTCAGCATGAACAGATTGGTTGTGCTCATTGTCTTTGGAGTGGGGTTCACAGGTTGTTCCGCGGTGCCCCAAGACATGGTACTTATTCGAGGCGGTTCCTTTCAGATGGGAAACACCTTCGACGGCGGCGATGCGGACGAAAAGCCGGTTCACCAGGTCGAGCTGAGTCCGTTCCTGATTGGAAAGTGCGAGGTGACGGTCGGCCAATTCAGGGAATTCGTGGCTGCCACCGGCTATGTAACGACTGCGGAACAAAACGACGGCGCTTCCGTTTTTGTGGGCAAGAAGGTGGAGGTGAGCCCCGACGCGAGCTGGAGAAACCCGTACTTCGAGCAAGACGATCAACATCCGGTAGTCTGCGTGAGCTGGTATGACGCAGTGGAATACTGTAATTGGCGCAGCCGGGAAGAAGGGCTGAAGCCCTGCTACCATGGCAGCGGGGATGGGATCACGTGCGATTTCCGGGCGAACGGATATCGGCTCCCCACGGAAGCTGAATGGGAATATGCCGCCAGAAGTCGCGGCAAGAAACACAAATACGCCTGGGGCAACGGTGAGCCGTACGTCAACGGCCGCCCGGCGGGAAACACCAGAGATGAAGCGGCGAAGAGAGAGTGGGGTATAGACAGGATCTGGGAAGGCTATGACGACGGGTACGCGTGCACCTCGCCCGTGGGCAGCTTCGCCCCCAACGAGCTTGGTATTCACGACATGAGTGGCAGTGTCTATGAGTGGTGTTGGGATTGGTACGATGAGAGCTACTATGCGAACAGTCCCGTGAAGAATCCCACCGGGCCCGCGCAAGGCACCATGCGCGCATGTCGCGACGCCGGCTTTGCCTGCGCGATCCGCCATGAGTGCGTGGCCAGCCGTGGCCTGGGTAAGCCGACATTGACGTTCAGTTGGGGCGGCTTCCGCCTGGCACGTTCGGTGCGGTGAGACGCCCGCGCTCGTGAGGTGTGGTGCCGTGCCCAAGCGGGCAGGAAAATGGGGGGCGATGCCCACCTTACGGCTGATCGGGTGGGACGTAGCCGGGGAGCTGCGTGGCGCCGCCGAAGAAGAAGGCCTCCATCTGCTCGGCCAGGACCTTGTTGGCCTCATCCGAGGTGGGGTCGAGGCGGAACTCGTTGATGACCATGCGCATGTGGTCGGTCCACTGCTGCCAGGCCTGGGCCGAGATGTTCTCGCGGACGCGTTTCTGTGTTTCCGGGCCGGCGATGAGCAGGACCATCTTGAGGGCTTGATCGCCCTCCGGGGTGTCTGGGTCGAGGCCGGGCAGCTCGCGTCCGAGTTTGGCGCATTTCACCGTATTCGCGGCCATCAGGGCACGCTCCTTTGCTCGCATTTGGGAATGATATGGTACCGATTTTCCGAGCGGCAGTCATGCTGACAGAGCATGAGGGCCGACGCTGCATCCGCGGCGGCTTGCTGCATCTGAGGGTGATTCGTACGATTCGTGACGCTCGAT
>JAUWXH010000342.1 GCA_030616465.1 Planctomycetota bacterium
ATCGAGCGCACCATGGGCTGCGGCCTGGGCACGTGCCTGTCGTGCGTGGTGCGCGTGGTGGACTCGACGCGACCGGACGCCTGGCGGTGGGCCCTGGCATGCTCGGATGGACCGGTTTTTGACCGCGACACGCTACTCGACTACCGGGTGGGCTAGACGCCATAATGCGCGACGAAAGGAGTCGATCATGCGACGGAACGCAACCTGCCCCCTATTAGCACTATCCATCGTTACGCTGCTCACAAATGCCGGATGCCGGAGCGGCGGTATTCCGCTTCTCAATCTGTTCGGCGTCGGCAAGCCGCTGGTGGTCGCGTTGGTGGCCGACGAGCATGCATCGACCGGTGGGAACCTGCTGGAGCTGTTCAATCCCTTCGCGCCGTACGAACCGCTGCGAAAGGCGCTGAGCGAGCACATGGGCAGGCAGGTCGCGCTCGATCTGTGCCTGCCGATCCAGGTCAAGCCCAACCTCGGCCTGGGGTTCTACCATTTGGCGATGGTTTCGCCGGTTCAGTATGGTCAGCTTGGCGATCGGGAGCGTTTCCGGGTGATCGCCGTTTCCGTCGATGAGCAGCAGCGGAGCGCGCGCAGCGGGTTGTTGGTCGTGCGGCACGACTCGGATGTCCGGGCCGTCCAGGATCTGCGCGGCAAGAAGGTTGCCTTCGGTCCTGCCCGCGATGCGCGAACACACCACGCGGGGCTCGAGTTGCTGAAGCGCAGGGGCCTGGCCAAAAGCGACCTGGCGCTCGAGCTGCTGCCCATCCCCGGGTCGTTGCGGCGTTTTTCCGACGCGCGCTCGCTTGCCCGGAGCGTGCTGAACGGCAGTTACGACGCCGGCTTCATCGACGAGCAGGCCTGGGAAGCGCTCCCGGAGCACGATGAGCGCGAGGGCGAACCGGCGCGCGACCGGCTGCGTATCGTCGCCAAGACGCTGGCAGTTCCCGATCGGCTCATCGTTTGCTCGCCGAAGCTGCCCGAAGCCGACGGAGAAAAGATCCGCCGGTTCCTGCTGGCGGCGGCCCAGGACCACCCGGAAATCCTCCGCCCGCTGCGTCTGTCCGGCTATCAGGAACCGACGGGCGAATTACTCGATGCCTGCCGGCGATTGACGGCCAAGCCCGGAGAATCGGCGGCAGCGCAGGACGAGTAGGGGGAGTCGCCGCTCCCAGACATCACGGGGCATCTTCCGCGGGCGGTTGCTCTTGCAGTTCCCACGTGTCGATTATCTCACCCCCCAGGGCAATCTGTTGCAGCGCGAGCGTATCGCCGTTGATCGTGACGCGCGTGAAGCTGTGGATCTCATTGTTGAGGGCGATGACATAGTCGGGGCGCTGGTCGGGCGGCAAGGCCTCATATAACAGCGCGCCGCCCGCGCCGCTGACGATGTATACGACCCCCGCGCCCGGCTCGACCACCTCTCCCCCGCGGATCGGCGCCGTCCGCTGATACATGTGGTCGTGCGCGGCGAACACGATGTCCACGCCCACCGCCTCGAACACTGGCACGAGCGCGTTCTGAACCCGCTCGTTGGGCTTGTAGGCCCCGCCGGTGTACGGCGGATGGTGCAACGACACGAACTTCCAACGGGGCCCCGGCTCCGACATGACCTCGGTTAGCCAGGGGGCCACGGCGTCACACAGCTGCGGCTGGTCCAGGTTGCTGTCGATAACCGCGATTCGGGCCGCGGCGTAGTCGAACCAGTAGCTTCGCTCCGGCGTTAACCCGGTCGGCCCGTTCTCCGGCAGCTCGAAGACCTCGAGATAGGGCGCTCCCAGGTCCGGCTCGGCAATGTCGTGGTTCCCCAGACACGGCCAGAAGCACACCTGCTTGAGGAGCTCCCGGTAGGGGGCGAAGAAACGATCGTCGAAGTGGAACCGCTCGCCGCGGCTATAGATCAGGTCGCCGGTGTGCAGCAGAAAGTCCGGCGCCGCCAGGACCATCTGGTTCGCGAGCAAGTACTGTGCTCGACCGCCCGTGCCGCTGTCGCCGAAAACGATGAAGCTGAACGAGTAGCCGGGTTGCCTGGCGGCGTGCAAGGTGGCCTCCGCCAGCGTTCGGCTGCCACGCGAAATGCGATAGGGGTAGGCCCGTCCCGGTTCGAGGTCGGTCAGGCGCACGCGGCAGCGGCGTCCATCATTGGCAACCGGTGTGGTGCGCTCACCCTCGTCCGTCGTGAGGGTGATGGCACATTCGGCCGGTCGCGAGGTGTACCAGACGATGCTGACCGCGTCCGCCGTGGTCTGCTGGAGCAGGGGCCCTTCGAGGATGCGGACTGGCAGCACCCACGGACTGACCACGTACGCCAGCACGCCCACCACAAAGAACACGACCGCTCCGCACAACACCTGAAGTGGATGGAACCGGCCCGGACGGAGCCGCTTGGCAACGCGTGCGTCTGGCATCTTCTACTTTGCCCCGGTCGGTTGGGTAGTGGGGGGTCGGCGTTCGGAGCGCGGCTTGTCAGCGTTTTGCTGGTACCATTTCCGGAAGGTGTGGCGGGCTACCTCGCGGAACTTGTCGTCCACAAAACCGGCAAACGACGACGGCGGCTTGGCCACGAGAAACCCCAATGTCTCGGCCTGAATCTCGTAGATGCGCAGCAGGCTCAGCAACACCACATCGCCGACGGTTTGCACCGCCCTCTTGTCCTGGCCGGCGTAGTGGAAACGGTAGGGTCGGTTGCGGTCGATGAATTTGAGCAACGCCGGGGCCGCGCGCTCGTCGCCGATCTTGGCGAGGGCGATCGCGACCTGGGCCACGTCGAAGAAGTCGGAGGGATAGGTTTCGCCGAAGTGGCTCAAGGCTTCGAGGATTACGGGGACGCTCTCGCGTGCGCGGGCCTCGCCGAGAATCCGGATCGACCGGTCCACGAACACCCCGATGACGATTGCCGCTTCTTCTTCGCCGGGTCCGTAGTAACCCGACTTGATCGCCGCCGTCACGTCGTGCACGTAGCGTGTCAGCCCGCGTATGACCACGTCGTCGTGCAGGGCGGCGGCGGCTTCGAGTGCCGCGGCCGCCACGTCGCCGTCGCTGTCGTTGACTTTCCCCACCACCAGCACGCCGGCCCCGGTCCCGGGTTCGAGGGGGATGCGGCGGACGGCACCCAGCCGCTTGCGATAGTCGTCATGGAACAACTGCTCGACCAGCTGGGGGTACTGGGTGGCGAAGTCGTCGTAGAGTTTGCGTTCGGGCGGTCCGAGGTCGGCCCGGAACAAGCGCACGCGCAGCGCGGCCGAAAGACGGGCTAGCACGTCGCGCACGCGCGTTTGCTCTTCGGCCGGGCGCGACTCGACCGAGCCGAGCGCTTGGGCCACGGGGCCGATGACCCGCTCGATCAGCCGTTCGGCCGCCTCGCGCGCCTCGGCCTCGTCGCCGCGAGTGATCTTCTCGACCAGCCGCTCGAGCTCCGGGTCCTGCTGCGCCTGAGCCGGCGGTGCCGAGAGAGCCGCCAACCAGCCGGCGCAGAGTAGAACCATGCCGCCGGCGATCTTCGCACCTGGTTTCCTGTTCACGTTTGGGCTCGCTGTCTGGTGTGTCGGCGTCGCGGCCGGCCGAGC
>JAUWXH010000118.1 GCA_030616465.1 Planctomycetota bacterium
GAACACCAGATCGACCGTGGCCAGCGGGTTGGGCGCCTCGACACGGCCCTGGGTTCGGAACAGGACGGCGTTGTCGGCGTCGCGCACGAGGCGCAGCTCGAGCGGGGTGCGGCCGGTGATCTCGGTCACCGAGGCCAGCACGACCAGGCGGTGAATAGTCGCCGGGACGCTGGGCACCAGCACGCGATTGAACAGCCCGATGACGCTCTTCTTGCTCGTGAACTTGTCGTCGATCACCTGGTCGCAGATCAGCAGCGAGACCAGCGTCGGGACGGCCATGGACGGATGTTCGGCCATGCTCACCTCCGGCTACAGCCGGTATCATAGCGTGCCGGCCGGGCCGGTGACATCGCCCGACCGAGCAGCCCGAAGACGGAAGCAACGTGGTACCAGCCGTGAAACAACGGTGCCGACGAAAGCCGGGCCTATTGCTCTGCTGCGGCCTGCTGTGCGCGCTGCTCGGGCTCTGGGGCTGCGTCAATGGCGAGTACATCGCCCGGCAGGC
Organism: Planctomycetota bacterium; assembly: GCA_030616465.1. Classification (GTDB taxonomy): domain Bacteria; phylum Planctomycetota; class Phycisphaerae; order UBA1845; family Fen-1342; genus JAUWXH01. Next base: position 506 of record JAUWXH010000118.1, read on the forward strand.
GATCGGACAGCTCGGCGTCCTGGTCCGGTCGGTGCCGATCGAACAGGCCCTCGCGTCAGGCACGTTGTCTGCCGAGCAAACCCGCAAACTCAGCCTCATCGTCGAGGCCCGCGAGTTCGCCCGGACCGAACTCGGTCTGAACGTCGGCTGGGCCTTCAGCCTGTTCCACGACACAGGCGGGGAACCGCTGGCGTATAACCTGTCGGCAGCGCCCCAGGACAGCCTGGTGCCCAGGAGCTGGGTGTTCCCGATCGTGGGGGAGATTGACTACGTCGGGTACTTCAGCCGGGCCGACGCCGAGCAGGCGGACGCCCAGCTCCAGCAACAGGGCTACGACACCATGCTGCGGGCCGTGGACGCGTACAGCACGCTGGGCTGGCTGCCGGACCCGGTTCATTCGCCCCTGCTGGAACGCGCGGACGCCAACCTGGTCGAGGTCGTCATCCACGAACTGGCGCATAACACGGTTTACGTCAACGGGCGGAGCGACTTCAACGAGAGCCTGGCGACGTTCATCGGGCGAACGGGGGCGGTGCTGTTTTACGAGCGGCGCGGCCCGGACGGCGAACAAACGGCCGAACTGCTCCGCGCCCGCTACGTTGATCAGGACCGCGTCACCGCCTGGTTCGTCGAGCTGTTCGAGACGTTGCAGCAGTACTACGACCAGGACATACCGCATGACGAGAAAGTGGCCGGGCGCGAAGCGGTCTTCCAGGCGGCCCGCGACCGGTTCGTCAGCGAGGTCCAGCCACAGCTCAGCGAGCCGCAGCGCCATCAGGGCTGGGCGTGGCTGCCGACCAACAACGCCTGGATTCTGTTGAATCGCCGCTACAATTTCGACCTGGACTTGTTTCAAGCCGTATACGACCCGGGCGGTGGAGACTTCCGCGTACTGCTGGAAACGCTGCGCGCCGCGGCCCGCAGCGCGGATCCGTGGGCGCATCTGCGTAAGGCGACTCCGTCGGGGGGTTAGATGGTTAAATGGTCAAATGGTTAAATCGTCAAATGCGCCCCGCAACGTGCTGGCGCCGTGTGATCTGCTTCCCGCGCCCGACAACAGAATGCGACGGGTTCCGGAGCGTTTCGGTGTCAATGAACTGAGATGAGACTGTCGCGTGCGATGACATTCACTGCCGGCCAATACGGCGTTCCCGCTTCAGCGGCTATCCGGAGCTTGCGGTGCGTGCCACTATTGATGCTTGCGCTCGCCGTGCCATCCCTGCGGGCGCAGCCAAGTGCCGAATTGCGCATCGAGCAGCGCGCCGTGTACGTCAACGAACCGTTCGTCGTCGAAGTCCGCGTGGAGAACTTCGAGCAGTGCGAGCGGCCGACCTTCCCGACCATTGACGACTGCACGGTTCGCCAGCTTACCGCCGGTGCGGACAGCTCCCAAGTGTTGATCATCAACGGGCGAATGCGACGCACGCGTACGCGCACGTATCAATACGAGCTGACGCCTGCCAAAGCAGGCGAACTGGTCATCCCGGCGGTATCGGTGAACGTGGATGGCAAAACGCTCGAGACGAAGCCGAGACGCCTGACCGTCCACCGCAGCGACGTGGACGAGCTGCTCTGGGCGGAGATCACATGCGACCGCACGAAGCTCTATGTGGGTCAGCAGGCGCCCTTCACGCTGACCGTCGGAGTCAAGCCCGCTGAGGCCGGCAGGTACACGCTCAGGGAGCGCGAGATGCGCGGGCGCTTTGGGGGGAGTAACTTCGGACCGTTCCCCGCGGAAGTGAACATCGGGCAAACGCAGCGCACGATGCCGGACGGCTCCCGGCAACTGTATTACACGTATGAGATGTCCACGGATTATGTCGCCGATCGCCCCGGGACGCTGACCTTCGATGACGTCGTGATCGGGATGAGCTACCCGACCCGCTTCGAGCGCGACATGTTTCTCGATCTGAGGGTGGTTGGCTCACGCCGTTTGCGGGTACGGCCGAAGGTCTCGCCGATCGACGTGTTGCCGCTGCCCGCGGAGGGTCGGCCGGCTGACTTCAACGGGGCGGTGGGCCGTTACCACATTTCCGTCACCGCCCAGCCGATCTCCGTCCGCGTCGGCGACCCGATCGAGCTGACGATCGACATCAGCGGCGACGGCCCGCTGGAGACGCTGGCACCACCCGACCTGACCACTCAGACCAAGCTGACCGAATCGTTCCGCGTACCGGGTGAAACGCTGGCCGGCGAACTCGTCGGCCGACGCAGGCGTTTCAAGCAGGTCATCCGCGCCAAACGCGCCAACGTGACGGAGATTCCACCGATCGAGTACTCCTACTTCGACCCCGAGCGCGAGCAGTACGCTATCGCCGCCAGTGAGCCGATTCCACTCAGTGTCAGCGCCGCGGAGCTGCTCGACATGGCCGACCTGACCCCCGTCATTCTGAGCGCAGCGAAGAATCTCGCCGCCGGCCTCAAGCCGCTTCGCGGGCTGCGGGGCAATGAGACTAGCGAGGCGGCATTACTGGCCAGCGTGCAGCCGATCGGAATGACCCAGGTGCTGCTCGCCGCCGGGACGCCGGCGTTAGCCTTCTTCGTCTTCTGGGGTTGCGGCGCGATCGGGCAGGTGCGTCGGCGCAACCCGGTTCGACGCCGCCGACAGGCGGCCTTGCGGAACGCGCGCCAACGGCTGAGCCAAACCCGCACGCTCCCGCCACGCGACCTGGCGCGCGAGGTCACGGCTGTCCTCGCCGGGTACCTGGCCGACCGGGTCAACGAGCCGGCGGCGCGCTTCACCGGCCGGGCCGCGATCGATTTCCTGCAACAGCGCGGCGTCAGACCGGAACTCCGCGAGCGCTGGTCAAAGGTGATCGAACGATGCGAGCTGGCCTCGTACGGCGGCACGACCGAGAGCGACGCGGAATCGATCGCCGAGCAGGCCCGTGCGTGTCTTACGCTGGCCGAAGAGGAGCGGCTGTGAGGCGGCGGGCGCTGACATCCTCCGCGTCCCGACGGCCGGCGGGGGCGCCGGTTAATACACAAACCGAAGCGCCGCACCCTTCGGCTTCGCTCAGGGCAGGCCCGCGAGCCCGGCCTAGCGGCAGCATCTGGCCGGGGCGCGTGGCGCTCGTCGCCTTGGTCCTGCTCACGGTGCCGCCTTCAGAGCGCTCGTCGCAGGCATACGCCGGTGACAAGCCCCTCTCACCCGAACGCAGACGCGAGATTCTCCGCGATGCGTTGAACGCCTTTGACAACGCGGTTGCGACCGCTCGCGACAACCCCACGCGGGCCCAGCAGCTCTATCGCCAGGCCGCGGCGGCGTTCGAGCGAATGGCCGCGGACGGCGTGCGCAGCCCGGCCCTCGAGTACAACCTGGGCAACACGCGCTTTCGCCTCGGCGACCTCGGCCGGGCCGTCCTGCACTACCGTCGGGCACAGCGGCTCGATCCGGGCAACGCCCAGCTTGCCGAGAACCTCAAGTACGCCCGCAACCGCGTCGCGCCGACCATCGACCCCGGCGGAGAGCAACGCCTGCTTCAGCGGCTGCTGTTCTGGCACTACGACACGTCGGTGAGGCTGCGCTTCTGGTTCACTGTAATCGCCTCGGTCGCCGGCTGGTTAGGGCTGGCAATCTGGCTGCGTCGGCGACGGCAAGCGCTCGCCGTCCTCAGCGCGTTGGCGATCGTGCTCGGGCTGGCCAACGCGGCGTCGGTCGGCTGGCAACTGCGCGATGAGGCCCGCCGCCCACCGGCCGTCGTCGTGCAAGGCGAACAAACTCTCCGCCTCGGCCGCGGCGAGGGCTACGATCCGGCCATGAAGCAGCCGCTCGGTCCCGGCGTCGAGCTGCGCGTGCTCCAGCAGCGTGGCGACTGGGTCGAGGTCCGCCTGGCCGACGACCGCACCGGCTGGCTGCCGGCCCAAGCCATCGAGCGTGTCTGAAGCCGACAGAACAATCGGCGGCACCATTGCCCCAGCGGTGCGAACACAGCCAAAACGGCAGGTGTGCCACCCGCCACTCCGACTCCGACTCCGTCCCCCACCCTGAAACAGTGGGGCCAGTCACCACGACCGGCGGGAAGGGTGGTTAGCTTGCGGCGGGGCTGCCCATCGGTATTCTGCACGAGATCGAAACTAGTCATACATTCACCGAACGCGGACGGATCATGGGCAAGGCCAAGCACCCCGGCAGCACGCCCGCCGGAAGGTCCGCCGGACTTCGCCCGCGCGTTTCCGATGTGCCTGCGGGGCCCGGCCGCCAGGGGCGGGTTGGGTTCTTGCTGATCCTGGCCGCGGCGATCGGCATCCAGCTCATCGACATCAACCGGCCCTTCATAGACCGACACGACTGGGCCACGGCTCATCAATCCCAGCTCGCCCGCAACCACCTGCGCTACGGTCTGACGGTGACCAAGACGCGCTGCATGTATACCAAGTTCGTCGAAAACAGGCCGGACGCCCGAAGGATTTACCCCGATCACCCGCCGCTGCTCCCGCTGGTGCTGACACTCAGCATGGCGGTGTTCGGAGTGTCGGAGATCGCCGTGCGATCGGTGGCGGGCGCGTTCACCGTGGCATCGATCGGACTGACCATGTCGCTGGCGCGCGGGTTGTTCGGGCGATCGGTTTCCCTGCTGGCGGGTCTGGCGTTGCTGCCGATGCCGATTCTGGTCTACTTCGGCCATATCCCCTCCCACGAAACGGTGGCGTTGCCGTTCGCGCTGCTGGCACTGCGGGGCTACTTCGGGTGGCTGCTGCCCGAGCAGTTCCAGCGTCGGCCCGGCCGCGACGCAGCCCTGTTCGTCGTGGGCACCGTCCTGATGATCCTGACCAGTTGGGTGGGCATGCTGTTCGCGGGGGTCATCTGGGCACGCTTCGCATTCCGGGTGGTGACGCGCAAGCGCAAGGGCTCGGCAGGCGCCTGGTGCCTGGTCACGCTGCCCGCCGGCATCGCCACGCTGGTCACCGTCACGCATGTTCTCTGGTCGCTGGAGTGGAATCTGGAGCATCTTTACGGCCTGTTCGCGTATCGGACCGGCATCAACCAGTCGGAGATCTTGTTCACCGCAGGATCGTGGCTCGTCTGCCAGGGGACATGGCTGTGGCGTGACTACACCGCCGTCGGAGTGGTCCTGGCCGGGCTGGGGCTGCTTCTGGCAATCCACGGCCGGTTACGCCGTTCCGGGGAGCCCAGCGGCAGGCTGCTACGGTACGCGGTGCCACTAGTGATCCCAGGCTTGCTCTGGGTGCTGGTGTTTCGCAACGGCTCGTTCGTGCATGAATACTGGTGGTTGCACGCGACGCCGTTTGCCGCCATGCTCATTGCCCTGGCGCTAAGCTTCCTGAGCCGCGTGATGAGGCGCTTGGGGCGCGCCGCGCCGGCGCTGACGGTTGTCGTGCTGCTGGCGGCAATGGCCGGCGAGGCGGCCGCTCGTTACGGCTACTTCCGCCGCTGGCCGGCCGCCGACGTCTTCCCTTACGAGCCATGCCAGTATGTTCGAGCCCATACGCCGCCGGCCGCATGGGTCCTGGGTAATCGAGTGCTGTGGAGTAAGCGGGACTACTACGAAGGCCCCCAGCAGATCCTGCTGCCGTCGGTCGCCTGGTACCTCGACCGCTTCTACGTGCGGGCGGTAACGCCGGAGGAGATCGCCGCCCTGACCGATCACGCACCATACTACCTATTCATGCCGAGCGAGCAGGACCGCGCGCTCGGCGAGTATCTGCGGCGGACTTTCACGCTGGAAGCGGAATGGCCGGACGTCTACGTCTTTGACCTGACCTGTCACCACGACCCGCGGCCCCCGGACGAGCGTTCCCCTGGAAACCTGTTCTTTGACCCTCCCGCGCCCCCGGATAACATCCCCTAAATGACCACAGCAACCCGCGGCAGGGCCACATCCGATCGCGATTCCTCACCAAGGTCAACCCGTCACCGACACACCGCGGTGCTGTTGCTCATCCTGCTGTTGGCGGGCAGCTTGCGGCTGGCAAACCTGACCAAGAGCCCGCCCGGGTTGAACCAGGACGAAGCCGCCAACGCCTGGAACGCCTACTGCCTGCTGAAAACGGGGAAAGACCAACACGGCGCCCGCTGGCCAATCTTCTACAGCCGTTGCCTGGGCGGCAATCGCAGCACGTTGTTCTTGTACATCCTGCTGCCATTTCAGGCGCTCGGTGGGTTGAACGTATG
>JAUWXH010000129.1 GCA_030616465.1 Planctomycetota bacterium
GAGCGCCAGCAGCACCAGCCCGATCGACAGCGCGAACGGTAAGGGGAACTGCCGCCCGCCGGGGCCGAACCGGGGACGGCGTGCCAGGATGCCGATCACGATCGCGACCGCCACGGTCATGGACGTCCGCAGTCCGATGGCTCGGATGCTGTGGCCCCACCATTGGGTCTCGGGATGGAGATGGTAGACGAGGATATACAGGAGCACGCCGGCCAGGGGATAGAGCAACGCTGCTCCGGTTCCTGTGATGTAGATGAGCCAGAACGCCAGGGCCGTTAGTGGTATCGCCTCGAGATTCAGTTCAGCACCCATCGCTCGCTTGCGTCGCGATCATTGCCCGGGCTGCATTGCCGGTAACCGCGACGTCAAGCCGCTGAGGACGCGTTGCCGCGTAGCGGTCTCCGTCCGTCCGGTTGTGCCTGAAGCATCGCCAAGCTGTCCGGTCCACCAGAGGCAGGCTCCAAGCGTCGCCGCGCGTACCACGGCGGGCCGTGTAGCTGCCTCATCAACCTGATCGGTTGGATTGTGGTGGTGATAGAACAAGTGCTGGGAAGGTATGGAGGGGGTTTGTCCGGGGGCGGGCGGGTTGCGGCGCCGCCGTCCTCAGTAGTTATCGGACGCGCAGGGCCACCCGTCGGGCATGCGGGAAGGGGCCTCGTCGGTGTTACAGGGCACGCCGGGTTGGACCGATATTCACTGCGTAACACGCCGGCGGCTGAAGAACCCGCGGGGTGCCGCAGTCGGTCCTGCGGACGCGGCCGGCGGGCGGGACGCCCACACTACGCTTGGAGGTCATGGACAGTTCAATGTCAGCGGCTCGGTCGGCGGGAGCGATTGGAGGCGGGGCCCTCCCGGTGCCGGACGAATCCGGGCGCTCGCGGGGTGGTTCGTTCCCGTGGACGATTCCCGAGACGTTTGGCGTGCCGGGCGCTTCGCGGGCCCGATGGCTGGCCGTCGTCGGGCTGTGTGCGCTGGTGTGGGCCTTGATGCGGGCCACGTTCTTCCTGGGCGTGGCTGGCAGCGACGACATTCGCTACATGCGTTTCGCGGCGTGCTGGGACCGGCCGCCGGCCAACCACCTCGAAGCACGCTTGATCGCCAATGGGCTCGTCGCCGGGGCCATGAAACTCGGCGGACGGACCGAGTTGGCGGCCGTGACGCCCGCCCTGCTGTCTTCGGCGCTGATGTTGGGGTGCGTGCTGTATGGCTGCTACCGCTTCGCCGGGGTCTGGCACGCGTTGTGGGCCGGTCTGCTGGTCGCGGTCCTGCCCATGAACGTGGATGAGGCGACCACCGTCTCCGCCCACGCCGTCATGACCGCGCTGCTAACACTGGGAACGCTCCTGTTTGTGCTTGGTCCGGAGTCGAGCGCGCTGCGGCTGGTGGCGGCGGGCAGTTTGGCCCTGGGAGTCGTCACGCACTACACCGGGGCCTACTACGTGGCTTGGCTCGCCGCCGCCGCACTGGTTGTGGACCGTCGGCGGTTTCTCAAGCCCGTCGCTCTCACGGCGGCGGCCGGCGTGCTCTTCGTCCTCGCGGACATGGCGGTGTTCCACTTCGCCTATGGCGACGCGCTGGGACGGTTCCGCGCCTGCGTCGCCCAGTCGCCGGACAAAGTGCAGCGCGTGCCCCTGTTCGTCGATGGCGGGCTGACTCCGGAGTTCTTCGCGTTTCCCATTTTGGGTCTGTTATTCAGCAAGGCGTTCGGCGTGGCGCTGGTCGTGGCGCTTGGGACGGCGGTGTGGCGCTATCGTCGTTTTCCGAGGCCGCTTCGCGTGCTGGCTCTGACGGCTCTGGCGTGTTGGCTCTGGATGAGCTTCGGGACGCAGGTTCCCTGGGACTATCGCCCGTTCGCGCGGAATACGCGATACCTGCACCCGTTGTTGTTCTCGGTGGCGATCTTGTTTGCCTGCGCGGTGGTCGCGCCGCGCCGGCGGCTGGTGGGCGTGGGCGCGGGCCTAGCCGTTCTCGGAGTATGTGTGCTGAACCTGATGGGCAGCGGATCCTGGGGGCAGAACGTCGAGATCAGCCGCGAGCTGCTCGCCTATGCCAAGGTCCACCCCCAGACGCGCTTCGTCACGGACGTCAATACGCTGAACGAGATGTACATCATCAACCGTCTGCGGACGCCGGCGAACGTGGTAACGCTCGACGACCGAGAGCCCGGGCGGATCATCGACCCGGCGGCGTTTGCTGCCCGGGTCACGCAAGCGGACTTGAAGCCGAGCGACGAGATCCTCGTGAATGTGTTGAACCATCGGCGGAATCCGGACTTCGGCGTGTTTGTTGCCGCCCGGGCCGGCCGCACGCGCTACAAGACCCAGCCCGTCTACCGCACCATCTGCCGACTTGTTCCCCCCTTGCGCGCCTACTCGTGGGCGATTCGCCGTCCGGCAGCGCGGGTGTGCGAATGCACCGCCCCCGCGACCCGCTAGCCGTCGATCCTGGATCACCGCGCGCAGGGTGGCTCGGGCATCTTGCCCGAGTTCCACAGGCGGGACGCCCGTGCCACCGTAGGCTGGAGCGCCAGACAGTGTTCGTAGGCGTCGCAGATGGCGGCGGCGGTGCGTTCCCACGTGAACGCCCGGACGCGCGCGATGCCGCGGCCCACCAGCCGCTTGGCCACTGCATCGTCCAAGAGCTGCATGATGCCATCGGCGATGCTCGCGGGGTCGTGCGGGTCGCAGTAAACCGCCGCGTCGCCCGCCACTTCCGGCATGCTGCTGAGGTTTGACGTTAGAACCGGCACAGCGCTGGCAAAGGCGTCTAGGATGGGCAAACCGAATCCCTCGGCCAGACTCGGCATCAACAGCCCACGCGCTCCGCTCAGCAGGGCGGCCAGGTCCTCGTGCGGCATGAAACCCTGGAAGCGGAAGCACGAACGCACCCCCAGCCGCTCGGCCAGTGCTTCGAGCTTTGCCCGCACCGCAGGCGGCTCGCATCCCACAAACACGACCAGGAGGCCGCCGCGGAGGTTGGGCGCCGAGCGTGCGACGGCCTCCACGATGCCGGTCGCGTTCTTCCGCCGTGACGAGCCGGAGAAGTTGAGCAGCCAGGCTTTGTCGAGCTGGTAGCGTGCCCGAACACGCCTGATTGCCTCTTGCCGTTCGTCGTCGCCGAGCCTGGCCGCGATGTCCTGGTCGGGAGCCCAGGGAATCACGGTAACGCGCGCGCGAGAGAGGCCGAACTCCTCGTGCAGTTCGTCACGCGTGGCGTTGGAGGGTGTGATGATGTGTGCGGCGTTGCACAGCGCCCGTTCGAGGCCGCGGCGAAACGCTTGACGAGCCCACCGCGTGGTCTGCCCCGCGACCCGGAGCGGAATCAGATCGTGGACGGTGACCACGTATGGCACCGGGCACCAGGCCGGGGCGGCGTTGGCCGGCAGGTGCAACAGGTCAATCCGGTCACGCCAGGCGGCCAGCGGCAAACGGGCCTGAAACCACAGGCCGAAGCGGTCGCCGGGGATGTCAATTCGACGGGTACGCACATTCGGGTGCGAGCAGAGACCGGCCTGAGCGTGGAGTGCGTTTGACGGCGGGCTGAGCAACGGGCAATGTCGGGCGTCACGTTGGTGGTAGAGGATGAACTCCCAATCGGGCCTCAGGGCGGGTATGAGCCGGTGCGCGTCGGCCAGGTTGCGACCCGTGCCGCGGGGCTTGGGGCTGAAGATGGCGCGGGCGTCGAGTGCGATCCTCATTGCGCCGGTCCGTCCGATAACGCACTACCGCCCGCCGGTCGGCAACCCGGCGCGCATGCGTCCGAGAAGAGTCCCTGTTGTTTATCGGTCGCCCGCTCGGAGTAGGTGAGATCGAACGCTCAGGTCGGTCGGCTGCGGGGCGGACACGCGCGCCGGCGGGTAGATCGCGTCCCAGACCCGTCCGGCGATCAGCCACGCCGCAACGGCCAGCACGAGCGGCGTAGTGTCGGCGAGCCCGCCGCCCAAAAGTGCCCGGCATAGCTCGCCCGAGGCGAGCACGCCGGTCAGTAGCAGCAAGGCCGTTACACGACCCTGCCCCCGCGTCAGGAGCAGGCAGAGCAGTGTGATGAAGGCGTATAGGCCGATGGATCCCGCCGCATGCCCAATGACGACCGGGAACGGTTTTACAAAATGGCCTTGAAACGGGACCCAGCAAATGTCGAGTCCGCGGGCAGGCCCAATCGAGGCGCCGCCGATGCGAGCCCCGGCAACGCCGATGACGGTGAGGATGAGTACGATGACTGCGAGCACCCGCCATGGGCCCGTGAGCAGTGGCGGACCCGATCTGCGGGCGTGGACGTGCTCAGCCCGGATGATTCCCGTGTGGATCAGCAGCAGGACGGTGGCGCAGCCCGCCAGACCGCCCGCGATGGCCACCACGACGTCAAATACCCCACAGGCGTGCGAGCGGACAAGTACTTGCGCCGCTTCAAGCAGGATGGCCAGCAGGATGATCCGCGACGCCACCTTGCGGATCGTGCGCAACCGATCCTCGGCGTTTTTCGCCAACGCTCCTGTTAATGCGAAGCCGACCAGGCCGAATGTGGCGAACCGCGTGACGTCCGCCAGGTCGAACGGACGGGCGAAGTCCACCTCAATCGCAGAGCACGTCAGATCCCACGGCACGGTCATGAGCACGGCGGCCCAGACCACCGATGCTCCCGCCAACACAGTCCATGGTCGGCAGCGCAGTTGCGAGAAAACCGCTGCGTGTACTCCGCGGATGGCGCGTTGGGTTCTCGGCGCGAGCAAACAGCCGGCCAGGGCGCCGATCGCGTTCACGTACACGTCGGTCAGGTTCGAGGAGCGCGCCGGCATGGATTGTTGCAGGACTTCGGTGACGAAGCTCAGTGCCACCGATAGCCCGAAGCCGAGCGCCATGTCACGCCAGCCGGCGCGACCCCGGCGACGCACGAGCAGCCGAAACGCGATGCCGACCGGAACGTACACCAGCAGATTGGTGACGATGTCGTCGAGACTTGTGGCGTGCGATTGGGGAACCCAATGCCACGTTTTGACCGTGTCGAGCCACGGCTTCCGCCCATGGCCCAGCGGGCCAAGCGTCCCAAACACGATCACCGCGAGGCACGCCGCGCTTAGCAGGCGCAGCGTCGCGCGCCGCAACACGGGGGGCTTCGGGTCCCCTGGCCCGCCGGCGCCCGGCTGAGCGTCGTCGCGCCGATCGCGTGGGGACGAGCTGTGGTGTCCCTTCACTGGCGTGGCACCTCTGTTTCGCACAACCGCTGCGAGGGCAGCGCAGCAGGCGCGGCCATGCTTCGCCGCCTGGTGAAGCGTAGAAATCGCGGGGGCATTATCCAAAGCGTGGTTGCCCGCGTGGCAGTGGGCATCCACTCGGGCTCGCGAAAGCGAGGTTTCTTCGGACGCGGGTATGGAATCGAGCACCGGCCGCCCGGCGGACCTGATCCACCGCTGACGACGCCGGCGCTCGGGGCCTAGCCGCGCACGGCCCAGCGCACGAGTTGGCTGAGTTTGGGTGGCTGGCCCTGCATGAGGATGCCGACGCGGAAGACGCGGCCGGCGGTCCAAACGCAGAATGTGGTGAACAACAGCACGCCGACCAGACCGGCCCACGGCTGCCAGGCCGGGATCGCGGCCGGGCTCGCTTGACGCACCAGCATGAGCATCGGCGTAAACGGCGGAATCAGCGATGCCCAGGTGGCGAGGCTGCTGAGCGGCTCCTTCACGACCGGCAGCCATACGAACATGGGAATCATCACCAGCAGGTAGGCGGGCATCATCATCGACTGGGCTTCCTTCAAATCGTTGCACGCCGATCCGATGGCGGTAAACAGCGCCCCAAAGATGAGGATCGCGGCCACCTGGTACAGGGCGAACCAGGGCAGAATGTGAAACGGGATGTGCTCATCGACGTCCAGATGGTAGGCGACGGCGATCGCGCCGCTTATGTAGATCGTCACCACCGTCAGCGAGACGGCGACCGTGCCCAGCAGCTTGCCCAGCATCAACTGAAACGGCCGAACGGACCCCAACAACACCTCGGCGATCCGCTGCATCTTCTCCTCGAGCACGGCGTTGACCAGCGGCGTGGACCCCACCATGATCATCATGAACAACAGCATCATCAGCCCCATGGGCAACAAGATGGCCTGGGCTTCGTTGCTGCGCTGGGCCTCTTTGACCTGGCCGGTGGCCTCGTCCACGGTGAGAAGCCCCAGGCCTTCAGCGGGTATCCAGCGGGTCAGTTCATCGACGGCTGCCCTATCCAGGCCCGCCTCGGCGAGCCGCAGGCTGCGGATCTGGTTGTTGATCGGCTGAGCGATCCACTTGCGGGCATCGTGGAAGACCGAATTCTCGGCGTGATAGGTGATGCGGGCAGCCTGCGCGTCGTCGCCGGGGTGGACCA
>JAUWXH010000220.1 GCA_030616465.1 Planctomycetota bacterium
GTGGGTCCCCTGACTCGCAGTCCTCCGCGATACCGCCCGTACCTGTCGTCCCGGAATAGGAATGCGTATGGCTCGAAGCACTATAACTTCCCGGCCCATGGGTATGAGTTTCGGAGCCGGCGGTTGAACCGGGATCAGTGGACGCGTCAGGCACGGACCTGATAAACCGCGATGTCAAGTCAGGAGTGCCATTCGTCCCGTCACACAGAGCCCAGCCCTCAGGGATATCGGCGAGTGCCCCCGACCACATGACGATCACGCCGGTGGGGATACCGGGCCATTCAGTGATGGTGTCGCCGTTGAGGTTGATGGCGGTCGTCTTGACCGTGCCGTTCACGTCGAGCTTTTCCGCCGGCTGGTCGGTGTTTATGCCGATGTTGCCAGCGTCGGACTGGTAGATCAGCGAATCGCCAATCTCCTGGGTGTCTGTGAACATGGGGATGTAACCTGGTGTCCCACTGCCCCTGATCGCCCCTTCCGCAGCGGCCGCATAGAGCGCGTACGGTACTGGCGTGAGCTCCTGCCGTGGGCTGAGCACGGTGTGAGGATCCTCGCTGTCTCCAGGCCGAACGTGAGTCTCCAGCCAGCGCGCCTCGCCGGTGAAAGGGTCAACGTCGTTGTGGAAGTCCAGGACCAAGGTGAACAGCCCGTTGTCCACCGGCTTGTCCTCCACGTAGATGATGGGACCTACCTGGCTGCCACCCACTTCGGCGTCGTAGAGAATGAAGCGGAAGTCGTACTCGCCGTGAGCCGAGTGTCCATGCTCTTCGAGCCGCCCCTGGTAGGTGAAGGCGGTGCCCATCGACGTTTGCTCGCTCAGCGCATCCTGAGCGGCCATGGCGGCCAAAACCATGACTGAGATCAAGAACCTTGTCGCTTTCATCTTTTTCTCCTTAGAAGTGACGTTTGCCGTGAGCGCGTCGTCGGTGATTTGCTCAAACCGCCGAGCGGCGCCTTGGGGCTGTCCGCGCCCAGGTCGGAAGCCCCAACTACTTTGACGATTATCTCGTTTCGGGGCGTGCCGTCAAGAGCGATTACTGTCGCGATGGGCGTCTGCGGAACGCCAGGCCCCGGTCGCGGCTTCGGTACTCGGTGTGGGCACATAGAGCTTCCTCCGCTCTCTGCGCCTGCCGAACACGGCCGGAGATCGCGCGGCACGGCCCCGTCACTGCGTGAGCGCGCCCGGAAAGAACCTCGGGGGAAGGCTGACCAGCACGCTAGTGCACCGACCATGCGAGGAGAAGATTCTCGCGCGACTGGTCAGCCTTCCCCAACGTTGGCGCCAACCAGATCGCAAAACCTGCCCGGCCTCCTGAAGAGCCGACGGACGCTAGCCGTCGCTGGCCGGCTTGCCCTACCGGGTCATGATTTGTCAGGCGGTGTGTCGGGGAACAGCTCGATTACCTTTCGGCGAAGCTGGAGAACCAAGTCAATCGGATGGTCCTGGTCTGGTGGCGCCAACGCGTGCAGGCTGGATTCCAGCGAGTCCAGGGCGTTGTGCGTCCGCGCGCTCGCTCACCGGCCTGCTCCTCTCGGGACCGACGGTCTGATCGCGTCACCGTCCAAGATCGACGTCCATTCGTCGCGCGCTCATCGTGGGTGGGAAGAATGCAACAACCGTGCATTTGGGGGCTGGTCGTTCGACATGAAGAGGTGGGGCAGGTCGCGCCACGAAGCCTGCGAGAACCAGATCGGGTTCCTTCGGTGTGGAGCCCGAGGACTCCGCATTCCTGCCGGCATCTGACGGCAACTCGCCGAGCTAAACCGGCGCAGCGGCTGCTAGCGAGCACCCAGGGCGGGCGGCTGGAGAATCATGCTCACTTGCGTGCCGTAGACCGGGTAATCGACCCGGCAGCGGTAGCCCCGGAAGCGATTGCCGTCCCAGCCGAGCTTGCCGCAGACGAAACGCACCATCTCCACGTAGCGGCCGACCTCCCTCGTCCGAAAGCGTTCCATCTGCGTGCCCATATCCTGGATCGACTCGAGCACGTCGATGCGATCCATGTTCCGGGCCGCATCTGTAGGGTTGGCGATGCCCCGTCCGGCGGTGTCGTACATACGCAGCTCCGGCTCGATTCCGGGCCAGACATCCTCGTGTACCAGGACGTCCACGATCAGCGTCTTGACGGGGATGTCGATCAGCGCGCCCGGCGTCGCCGGCCGGGGGCTGACACCGCTGTGTGCTGGATATCGCCCGCGCATGATGTCGGCGAAAAACAACTCCACCATCGAGCCCACACCCACGCCGTCGCCCCGGAGAACGTAATGAACCGTATCGCCCTCCACCCGCACCGCGAACTGCGGGATCGGCAGCGACGAGAAATCCCGCAGCAGCGGGGCGCCGTGCTCGGGGTCGATCGGTTTCCCGTCCAGTGAGAGCCGTTGCGTCCCCGGCGGCGGCGCGATCGAACTGCCGTGCAACAGTCCCATCGGCGTACCCGGGCGCAGCCGTTTCATGCGACAGATGCCGGTGATCCCCGCCCGGTCCACCCAGTCCGCATTGGCGCTGCCGGGATGAAGCAGCGTGACGGAGACCTCCGCCTCCGCGGTCACGCCCTTGATGTTGCTCATGGCCCGGAAGGCGGTCTGGCGGTTGGCCATCTCGAACTGCTCGCGCGCGTCGGGCAGCCACCCGCTAATGGCCGCCTCCAGCTCCTTCCAATCGCCGACCTCGGTGGTCACCAGCCGTTCCACCTCGGTCAAGGCTTGCTCGGCGCGGCTGACGAGCTCCTGCTTGACGCCGGCCTTTCCCGCCGCCTTAAGCAGCAGACGGACGCCGTGCGGCCCGGGCAGCCGATGAAGGAAGGCCAGCGGGTCGTACAGCCGCACGGCCCGCAGCAGGCGACTCGAGAGGCTGCGATCCAGCTTCAAGACGCGTTCGAACTCGGCCGGCTTCCTGACCGCCACCGGCACCGCGTGGACCACGTCCTTGAGCGCCTGGCGCAGTTGCTCCGCCGCCCCGCTCAGGCGTTGCTCGAGGGGGAGAATGGTATCCTTGTCATGCGGGACCACCATCGTTGCATTATAAAGGGATGGAGCCGGTACCGCAAGCGGCCATGTCCCAGACACGACTCCCTGACCTGCCAACCGCGGGTGAAGAACGTAGGCCGGGTCATTGACCCGACATCCCACGGCTTCGGGGAGCGCTTCCCCTAGAGACGGGAGCGGATTCGTGCATGGCGCTTGACCTGCGCGGGGCCCAGCTCAGCGGAGGGTTCCTGGGGGACCCGGACCTGAGGGGGCTGACCGGCAGGACGCCGACTTGAGCGCCAGCAACCTCTTCGGGGCAAACCTCTCTGCAGCCTACCTACGCCACGGCAACCTGAGCGGGGTCAAGCGATTCTTGCGCCGCGTGGGATGCGTCATAATGCCGTACCGGGCAAGCAAACCGGACGGGCCGCGATGCGGGCATGCCATCATCGGGCCGTCTGTGAACCCAGTCCTTGGCGGAGGCGCTACATCTTGTCCTCGCGCGTAGCGCACTGCGGGCAGCACCCCTCGACGCTCACGTACCCCGCCGGCGGCTCTCCCTTCACCCACCGCTGGCCGCGTCGCAACTTGCCACAGTAATCGCAGATAGCGGCGACTTGCAGCCTGCCGCGGGCAGCGTTGGCCCGCTGGTTGGCGATTTCCTGATCTACCCGGTGGCGGATCTCCGCTTCTGTTGGGACGCGAAACACTTCCGCCCGGCGGGGTTCGTCCAGCTCAGCCCACTCTGCAATGAGTAGGTCCACGAACACCAGCCACGCGGATTCGCCGTACCTCGCCCGCAGGTCCTGCAACGTGTCGATGATGCTCAGTGTCTCGCCCTCCGACGGATACCCGCCGTAGAGCCTTTCCTGAACCACCAGCAGCCGTTCCACGTCATCGTCAGTCATGGCTGGGCGCGGTAGTCGGTCCCGCGCCCACGCGACCAGCTCCCGGCCGTTGTACGTACCGTCAGCGTTGCGTGGCGCGTCCGGCCAGTCCCGCAGCGCCCAGGCCGTGCAGCCGATCAGCCACGCCGCCGCCTGTTGGCCGAGCCGCTTCAACCGCTCAATCTGCTGTGTCCGCGTCAGCTTGTCTTTCGCCATGCGATCACCTTCGGTAGAGGAGCGGAACGTCGCTATCCGCCAGATTCAACCCTTGCGCGCACAAAACCGCCGCGATCACCCCGGCGAAACCCCCATGCCCCGGACCTCGGAAGGACCCGCGATCGTGAGCTCGCCTCAGCCCCGACCGCGGCGTTCACCATCGCGACGATGCCCGCCCGGACCGGCTCAGGCAGCGCCGGCCAAGCGCCCACGACGGCCCGCAGGTCGGCATCATCGGGGCTTGAGGTGGGGGAATAGGTGCGGTTTGATTTGGCACCCTTGCAAGTATCGGCGCCAGCGCTACTTGTGGAATCGACCTGCGGACTTCTAATCCGCAGGTCGCAGGTTCGAGTCCTGCCGGGCGCGGTGAAGAACCGCGTTCTCGAACCGCCAGGCGGCATTGTCCGCCACCGTGCAACATTGCCCAGCACGGTGCACGCCCCAGCAGGGGTGAGACACCGCGAGCCGGCCAGCGCTTGGCAGTTTATGACGCCGCCGTCCCGGAATACTCAGCTTATCGACCGCTCCACGTCCCGCCAGCGCTACGGGCGCCCCTGGCCCCAGTGCAGCAGCAGGCAGCGGCCTTCACGCCGCAAAGTTACGTCCCGCAGCCCCAGTCGGCGAGCAGGATGCCCAGGTCACCGTGACCGACGTGGCCATCTTCATCAAGGTCTGCATCGGGATTCCAGTCGGGGTCGCCCTCGTGCGTGCACCAAGCTGAAAGCAACTCACCCAGGTCGGAGTGATCGGTGTCGCCGTCTCCGTCGATATCGCC
>JAUWXH010000016.1 GCA_030616465.1 Planctomycetota bacterium
GGATCGAGGTTGCCCGCGGGGCCCAGTTGAAGTTGTCGTCCACCCGAATCCCCAGCCACAGCGCCAACCCGTTGGCCAGTTCGTTATACGACCACAAGAACAGGTAGATCTGAATCGGCAGCAGGTAGAAAACGCGTACCAGCTCGCCGGTGGAGTAATCCTGCGGCGAAGCGAAGAAGTCCGCCGCATGCCCAGCCACGGAAGGAGTGTTCTTGAGGGCCACCGCCAGTGCACCGAGGCCGATCAGGGCTGAGCCCAGGCGCAGCACGACCGCTTTGAGGGGCACCTTCGAGCGCGGGTCCCAGGTGTCCAGACGTTCGAGGAATGCCTCGCGCAACAGAATCGGGCCGTTGCGCATGCACGGCGGATAGAGCAGCCAACAGGCCGTATCCGTTGGCCGCCCGGTCGCCGCCGACTGTCGTGCCAGATCGACTCCCCAGGCCACCAGCCGCAGAAGCAGGTACGCCAATCCGAAGGCATGTAGTGGCGGTAGGTTGGTGGGCAGCCAGCCATACCACAGTTGCTGCGGGAACCACCACAGCGGCAGGATCAGCAGGTGCAGCCCGGCCCAAACCAACCCGATCATCGCGCCCGTGCCCAGCCACCCGCGACGCCGAAGCCGATTGAGCAGCCAGATCCACCCGCACGCCAGCGCCAGGAACAACAACAGGACGATGGTGGAAGGCGGGCCGGCGGTGCCAACCACCCACACCAGCCCGCCGACGATCAGCGCCGTGCGTCGCCGCACGCGGGCCAGCACCCGAATCAGCGGCACCAGCAGCACAAACGCGATCAGCCCCAGCGGACCGGCGTAGACCTCCCAGAGCGCCAGTGGTTCACTGGCAATGGCAGGATTGAACGGCAGTTGTGGTGCGCAGCCGGTCAAGGCAGAATGGTTACCGTTGAGCGCCCCGGCTGCATCAGATCAAAGAGCAGCCCTACGTCCTCGTTGAGCAGGCGAATACAGCCGAGCGAGACAGCCTTGCCGATCGAATCCGGCTCGATCGTCCCGTGGATACCGTAGCCCTCGCGGCCGACGGCGTCACCCTCGATCCCCTCCAGCCCGATCCAGTGCTCACCCAGCGGGTTCTTGGGATCGTCGGCGGCGATGACCCGCTTGTACTCGGCCGAGGCCGGCGGAAAGTACGTCGGGTTCGCAAGCCGGTTCTTGACCCGCCACACTCCTTCCGGCGTCTCACGCTCCGCTCCCAACGCGACGGGGAAACTGCGCAGGTAGAGCTCTCCCAGATATACGTCCAGGCGGAATTGCGACTTATGGATCCTGGCGTGAAACGGGCCGCGCGGCACCTTGATCTTCTGCTCGGCATGAACGCGCGTCGCGTCGCTGATGCCGTTGATCCTCATGATGACTCCCGCCGGCACGTCGTACCTCTTCCCGATGTTGATCAACACTTCGCCGGGCTGGACCGTGTACGTTTCGACCAGTGGATCGTCCGGGAAACAGCGCTTGGAGAGGACAGTTTCGGTGCTGATGCGTGTCAGCAGCCGGCGGACTTCAGCCCGCGCGGCGTTGTCCAGCTTGCTCTCGAGCAAGGCGTTCAGCTCTTGTCGCGCCTGGATGAGCTTGCCAGCCTGGTAGAGCCGCCGGGCGGCCGCGACGGCGGCATTCCCGCTCGGCTTGTCGGGCCTGGAATCGTCGTCCTCCCCGGTCGCCTTCGGCCGGCTCTCGGACGATTGTGGTGGGACTGACACGGGCTCCGCGGGCGGTGCGCCTGCCGGTTGCGGCTCCAGGACTTCGTCCGGGTGCTCGTCGGTGGTCGCGCCGGGCGAATCCGCCAGCGGCGGCTTCGCATCGGGCGCCAGCTTGTCGTCGACACGCCCCGCCTCCGTCGATGAAGCCCACAACGGGGATTCGCCGGCCGGTGGCAGCCGCGCTTGGTCAGCGCCAGGCGCCTCAGCCTCGGTCACCCTCACCGGACGTGGCGGTCCCCAATACCACCAGCCCAGCACCACTCCCACCACGGCCAGTACGCCGACGGTGGGTATCCACGGGAACCGGCGTTGCCGGCGCGGCTGTGCGCGATAGTATGCCATACTCGGTCCTCCCTGACGGTTCTCTCGGTTGCCGTTCCTCCCAGGCGGTCAAGATACCGGCTCTCCGCGGCCGCTGGAAGCCGGAATCCGCGGACCCACCGCGGCGGGCGATCCCGTACGGCGGTGGCCCGGCCCCTCGACTTGGGCTATCATCCATACAGCGCAGGGACGCCACGGCATGGCAGGGACGTCGCAGCAAACCGAGATACGCCGAGCGCCACGCGAGCGGCACCTCCCCAATAGTCAGTACCCACACAGCCCGACGGATGCGCATGGGCGTAAGACGTATGCCGACTGCCGCTGCACCCCCGACTTCGAGCGCTCGCTCGAGGCCTTTCGCGTCTTCCAGAACGTCGAGTGCGGGCTGGCCGCGAACACGATCGAGGCCTATCGGCGCGACCTGTGCCGCTTCGGCGACTTCCTCCGCCGCCGCTCGATCGAGACGTGGGAGCACATCACGCCGCAAATCATTCAAGACCATCTGGTCGCAATGACGGATTGCGGCTATCGCGAGACGACGCTGGCGCGGCACGTGGTGGCGGTGCGCATGTGGCTCAGGTGGCTCTATTGGACCAAGCAGATCACCCACGACGCCGGCAGTCTGGTCGACCTGCCCAAGGGTTGGCAGCGGCTGCCGCACACCCTCAGCCTCGACCGAACCGTCGAGCTGGTGACCGCTCCGGACCTGAACCACCCGCTCGGTCTGCGTGATCGGGCGATTCTGGAGCTGTTCTACGCCTCCGGCCTGCGGGTCAGCGAGCTCTGTGGGCTCACGGCCGGGGACGTCAACCTGAACATCGGCTATGTCCGCTGCCTGGGCAAGGGACGCCGCGAGCGCGTCGTGCCGGTCGGCCGGAAAGCCCAGGATGCCCTGGAAGCGTATCTCGATCACCTGCGCCCCAAGTTGCTGGAACGAAGCCTGCGCACCGGCCGCTACAAGGCCCCGCTGACCAGGTTGGTCGCGGCATCGCTGCCGCTGTTTCTCAGCCGCACCGGCGGTCCGCTCGATCGGACGGCCGTCTGGCGCGTCGTCCGCCGCGAGGCGAAACGCGTGGGGATTGTCGGCAAGGTCAGCCCGCACACGCTACGCCACAGTTTCGCCACCCACCTGCTCGAGGGTGGCGCGGACCTGCGGGTGGTGCAGGAGCTGCTCGGGCACGTCAACATCAATACGACGCAGATTTACACGCACGTGCAGACCAAACGCCTTCGGGAGATCCACGACCGCTGCCACCCGCTCGGTGCCGAGCAAATCGAAGCCCGCCGCCAAAGGCGACTGCGCGAATGATCTCAGGCCCGGGAACCGGTCAAGCTTGCTCGGTAGAAAAGGCCGCGCCGCATGTCATTCCGAGGAGCGCAGCGACGAGGAATCTAGCCGCAAATGCGGAATTCGTCGAAACTCCCGGCCAGATCCCTCCTCCCTATGGTCGTCGGGATGACAGTGAATTCGCCCTTTTCTACAAAGCAGGTCAAGCTGGAATCACCGCACGGCGCAGACAAGCGACGGCCACGCGCGCGGACGGTACGCGCTCCCCATTTTACCATTTGCCCATTTAACCATTTGACCACTCCACCATCTGACACCCCTCACATTGCCACCGCCGGCAAGCGAGCGGGTAGAACACTCTGGAGCCGCACCGGCAAGCCTTCGCTGGCCCGAAGCGCTTGTTGGTGCTACCATGCTGGTTGAGCTGCTGCCTGGCTTCGGAATGCCCGGGCGGTCGGGTACGGTGCGAAGCGCGAGTTGGACGAGGAGCCTGCGATGCGTGTAACGCGACAGAAGGTCCGCTGGTTGCGTCTGGCAACCCTGGCAATGGGCACGACCTTTTTCCTCAACGGCTGCGACCCCTCCATCAAGGCCACCATCGAGGACGGGGTCATCACCCTTGCCAACAGTTTCCTGGCCGCGCTGTTCCAGGCCCTCGTTCAGGTTGGCGCGGAAGCCGCCCAGACCACCGTCTGAGCCGCCGAGTCGCTGGCACGCGAAGCGCGGCGGCCGCGACAGAGCCCCGCCGCTGCACGCCCACGGTAGCCCGGCCTAATCCTCGTCGATGCGCCGATAGGAAACGCGGGCACGAGTTTGCCAGGCCAGCCCCAGCAACGTCATGCCCACTGCGATGAAGACCACCGCCACGACATATGCCAACAGGTTCGGCTTATAGAAGATGAGGATGCCGAGCAGGATCAGCGCGACGCCGAATATCGCCGGCGTCAGCCAGAATCCCTGGGTAGCTTCGCGGTTCCAGATGATCCGCATCGTCGTTCCTCCGCAGCGCGTAGATCACCGCGACACCGGGCGCTTGTGCCGCGCTGGTTGCCGGTGGATGATAACGCCACGTGGAGGTGCCAGCGAACAGAGACGGGGAACCGGAGATGAGTACCGACGCGCTGCTGGCCGTCCGCCACTTGCGTGTGCAATTCGGTCGGCTGCTGGCGGTGAACGACATTTCGTTCGATCTGCACGCCGGTCATCTGCTGGGGTTGATCGGCCCCAACGGGGCGGGCAAGACGACCACGCTGCGCGCGGCTTCCGGCCTGCAACCGGTCAGCACCGGCACCGTCCACGTGATGGACCACGACGTGTTCAGGCACCCCACCGTGGTCGGCCATCATCTCGGGCTCACGCCCGACACCCCGGCACTGTACGACGCGATCAGTGTCGAGGACTACCTGGCATTCATTGGGAAGTGCTACGGTTTGTCCGCCGCCACGACGCAGGAACGCATCGATCACTGGCTCGAAGCCCTGTGGCTGCAAGAGAAGCGCGCGGCCCGCGCCTCGACGCTCTCGCGCGGGATGCGCCAGCGCCTGGCCGTGGCGCGCACGCTGCTGCCGGACCCGAGCGTGGTGCTGATGGATGAGCCGGCCGCGGGCTTGGACCCGGCCGGGCGCGTGCAGTTCCGCCAATTGCTCGCCGACCTACGTGACCAGGGCAAAGCGATCATCGTCTCGTCGCACATCCTGGCGGACCTGGCCGAGTACTGCACGCACATCGCGATCATGGAGCACGGGCGGTTCCTCAGCTACGGCACCGTCGCCGAGGTCACCGGTGCTGCCGGTCGCGAACGCGGCAACTACCGGGTTGTGCTGGCCCAGCGGGTCGGCGACGCGGCCACGCGGATCGCAGGAGTCGAGGGCCTCCAGCGGCTGCAAATCGACGGCGACGTGCTGACGTTCGAATACGACCGCGATCGCCGGGCTGCCGCCGCTTTGCTGGCCCAGCTCATCTCCGCCGGTCTGCCGGTCGCCGAATTCCACGCGCTGGAACCGGACCTGGAGCAAGCGTATCTGCGCAGCGGCATCGGACAGGTGGACTAGGCCATGACGCTCAATCCCCTCCTCTGGCTTCACCTGCGACTGGGCAGCAACCGGCGTAACATCGTGGTTGTCCCGGCCGCTTTCGCGGTGCTCGTCATCGGCTTCGCCTCGTTCAGCTACTACATGGTCGAGCCCGCCGATTACGGCGCGGTGGCCTCCGTTTGGCTCGCCATCCTCTCCGCCGCACAAGCTGCATTTCTACTGGTGGTCGGGCCGTCGGCAATTCGCCGTGCCGTCTTGACCGATTTCCAAACCGGCATGATCGAGTCCCACCGCCTCTCGCCCATGAGCAGCTTCAAGATCATTGCCGGCTACCTGACCGGTCCGCCCACGCAGGCCGCCATTCTGTACGCCACCAGTCTCGTGCTCGGCACCTATTTCGTCGGGCAATACGCCAGGTCGCTCAACCTGGCCGGAATGCTCAGCGTGCCCGTCGGCGGATGGTACTTCCTGCAAGTGTCCCTGCTGTTCGTGGCCTTCATGGTTGCCGCGCTCGTGCTGCTCGGGGCGCTGGCTACGGCCGGCAAGACCAGTTTCATCGCCGTCGCGGTGGTCATCGGCATCTTCGGCGGCTGGGCGGCGGTCAGCTTCGTCCCGGGACTGGCACTGCTGACGGGGATTCTCAGCGGCGGCGTCCTGCTGGAGTTCATTCAGAGCGGCCGGTTTACCGGCGATCCGGCGGTCATTGTCCTGGCGCTCATCGTCCAGTTCGCACTGGGGGCGACGTTCATCCGGGCGGCCTGTCGCAAGATCCGTGCGCCCGAAAAGTCACTCTTCGGTATCCCCCTCAGCCTGGTGCTGCTGGTCATTTGGGGTTTCACGCTGGTCGGTGGGTTCGCCTGTGTGCCGCAAAACCAATGGCTGTTCTCCGAGTTTCGCGATCTGGGCTTCGCCCAGCTCATCTGCTCCACCGTCGCCTTCCTCGCCGTCGGCCTGTTCGTGCTCGTCGCTGCCGCATCCGAAGGCTTCTACCTCGATCGCGCCGCGGTGTTGGGCGCGGCGCGTTCGCCGCGCCGGCAGCGTGTTCTGACGCTTGTGCCCGTGCTGCTCGGGGTGCTCACGCTGCTGGCCATGTCGTTGATGTGCAACTGGATGATGCCGGATCAGAAAGCGGCGGTGCTCGGAGCGTTCCGCCGTCCGGCGATCGTCGTGGCCATGCTCGCGGCGCTGGTGTTGAGTTGTTGGCTGGACTACTGCCTGGTGTATGCCGCCGTCGCGAGGGGAAAACGAATCCTGTTCGTCCTGATCGCGTCGGTCGCTGTCCTTAAGATTCTGCCGCTCGCCGCGGACGCGCTGATCGAATCGATCGTATGGGAAGCGGCGCATCAAAGGTGGGGTGGCCAGGGCTACCTCACCGGCCTCTCGCCGATCGGGACGTTGATCCTCTGCCGCAGCGGCGGCACACCCATGTGGCTGGGGTTGTTCGTGCAGGCCCTATTGGCGGGAATCGCGACTGGGCTGGCCCGGCGTGCCCGGCGCGGCCTCGCAGCCGGGACGACAGACGCGTGCAACTCTGGCACCGCGGAAGCCGGAAAGGAAGTCAACGGACATGTCGTCGGCAGGCGCTAAAATGCTCGACCGCGCGCTCGAGCCGATTCGCGCGAAGGTCGTCGCCGGGCAGCGCCTCAGCCACGCCGACGGCCTGACTCTCTGCCGCACGCGCGACATCTTCACGCTGGGCGAGTTGGCCGACCTGGTCCGCCGCCGGCGACACGGCCGCAAGACCTACTATAATATCAACCGCCACATCAACTACACCAACTACTGCGTGCTGCGCTGCAAATTCTGCGCCTTCTACCGCCCTTATCCCCGTGCGGGAGAGCCCGCCGAGGGTGGCTACGAACTGAGTATCGACCAGATCGTCGGCCTGGCGGCGGAAGCCTGCGAGCACGGCGCGACCGAGGTCCACATTGTCGGCGGGCTGCACCCCAAGCTGCCGTTCAGCTACTACACCGATATGTGCCGGGCTATCAAGCAACGCTGCCCCAACCTGCACATCAAGGCCTTTACCGCAATCGAGATCGTGCACTTCGCGCGCATTGCCAAGCCGCGGCTGAGCATCGCCGAGGTCTTGACCGCCCTGCGCGCGGCCGGGCTTGACAGCCTGCCGGGCGGCGGGGCCGAAATCTTCGACCAACGCGTCCACCACGAAGCCTTCCAGAGCAAAGTCGGCGAAAAGCACTGGTTCGACGCGCACCGCAGCGCCCACGAGCTCGGCATCCCCACCAACGCCACCATGCTCTACGACCACGTCGAGAGCCCCGAGGACCGCATCACCCACTTGCTCAAGCTCCGCGAGCACCAGGACGCATCGCTGGCGCGAATTCAGAATTGCGAATGCAGAATACAGGATGAGCAGAAGGAAGCGCCGCACGCCAGCGATGCGCGCGACGGCGGTCTTCATTCGACATTCTGCATTCACCATTCTGCATTCCAGTGCTGCGTCCCGCTCCCGTTCATTCCCGAAGGCAGCGCGCTGGCTCACCTGCCCGGACCGACCGGCCTCGACGACCTGCGCACGCTCGCGGTCGCCCGGCTGATGCTCGACAACTTCCCGCACATCAAGGCCTTCTGGCCGATGCAGTCGCCGAAGCTCGCGCAAGTGGCGCTGAACTGGGGCGTGGACGACTTCGACGGCACCGTGGTGTGGTACGACATCACCAAGCGCGCGGGCCGCGGCACCAACCGCCAGGAACTCACCGTCGATCAGATCTGCCGCCTGATCCGCGAAGCCGGCTTTGACCCGGTCGAACGCGACACGCTCTACCGCTCGGTGCGGCGTGACGCCACCGGCCGCCTTGCCGTCTCCGGCGGGGATCGCGACTGACTTCCCACGTGATCAGCAGACGCAGGACAGGTGGCCTACGGCACCGCCCACTCCGACCGGCGTACGTGACGCACATGCCGAGTACCCATCCTCCAGGCGGCTTGGCTTGCAGGACTTCGAACCGGGGCGGGGAGGTCAAAAAGTGGTGGCTGTGCAGGGGGTCGGGGCAGTACAATCATAATGGTTGGGGGTGGTACAGCGCCGGTCAAGCCGGCCAGGAGGAGTTTGAGATGAAGCCGTTGCTACACATCGGAGTCTTGTTGGTACTGGTATTGTCTGCGTCGCCGGCGGTCGCCACGGACGTATCCGGCGACCAGTCGGGGACTTGGACGTTGGATCAGAGCCCGTACTACCTGGTCGGTGACGTGCGCGTGCCGCCGGGCGAAGCGCTGACCATCGAGCCCGGCGTCGAGGTCATCGCGCTGGGGCACTACAAGCTGCTGGTGGACGCCGCGGCCACGCTGCTGGCGGTCGGCACGGCGGATCAGCCCATCCTGATGACCGCCGAAGACCACGGGACCGGCTGGCGCGGCATTCGGATGGAGTCTGCCGATGACAGCTCGGTGATCAGCTACTGCACGATCGAGTACGCCAAGGGCACGGGCGGATTCCCGGAGGTGCGCGGCGGGGCGATCTTCTGCAAGAACTGCTCGCCGACAATTTCCCACAACGTGCTCCGCTACAATTATTCGCACAACAGCAACTACAACGGGACCGGGGCCGGCGTCACCACCGAATCGTCGAACGCCTTGATTCTGAACAACCTCATCCACGACAACCAGGCCGACAGCGGCGGCGGGGTCTGCTGCATGGAATACGGCACACCGCTGGTGCTCGGCAACGTCATCATCGACAACACCGCGTACAACGGCGGCGGCGGTATCTACATGGGCGCCCGCTCGAGCCCGATCATCGAGCGCAACGTGATCAGCGGCAACTACGCCTCCGGCTGGGGCGGCGGCGGAATAAACTCCTGGACCTCATACATCTTCTACGGGACCTTCGCGACCATCCGCGACAACCTCATCATCGACAACAGCACCAACAAGGCCGGTGGGGGACTCTATTGCCGCTACGACCGGGCCGTCATCACAGGCAACACCATCGCCGACAATCACGCGGGCGGCGGTGCATACGCCGGCGGCGGCGGGATCTACGCCCTCAACCAGGGCTACTCCGTTCCGCAGGTGTCCAACTGCGTCCTGTGGGGGAACACCTCCGTCCTGGGCGCACAGATTCATCTTGAAGCCGAAACCGGATCGGCCATCTTGGTCCGCTACAGTGACGTCCAAGACGGTTGGACGGGAACCGGTAACATCGACGAGGACCCCCTGTTCGAGGATCCCGATAACGACGACTACCATCTCTCGACGGACTCACCGTGTATCGACACCGGCGACCCCTACTTCACCCCCCAGCCCGACGAACGCGACATCGACGGCCAGGAGCGTGTCTGGGACGGCGACGGCGACGACAACCGGGTGGTGGACATGGGCTGCGACGAGTTCGGCTCGCGCATTCCCGGCGACCTCAACCGCGACGGGTGCGTGGATCAGGCGGACCTGGGCATCCTGCTCGCCGATTGGGGCTGCACGTCGGATTGCGTCGGCGACCTCGACTTCGACGACGACACCGACCAGGCCGACCTGGGCATCCTGCTGGCCAACTGGGGCCAAGGCTGCCCGTAAACGCAACGAGCTAGGGCGGGTCTGGACCCACCTTTTCATCTCGCGACGCCCGCCCAGGCGGGACCATGCAATCGCCGTGCGTTCCGCTATAATCCCCGCTTCCAACCAGACGTTCGCAGACCGGTCATCGATGGCGTCCGGCGGTCGCGTGCGGCATCGGCGCCGGTCTGTGCCAGAAAGGATCGACGATGGACAAAGTCACGCTTGACGGGAACTCGCTCTCGATTGAGCAGATCGTCGCCGTCGCTCGCCAAGGGGCGAGTGTTTCGGTCTCGGACGACGCCCGCACCAAAGTGCAGCGCTGCCGGGACTTCCTCGAAAAATGCGTGAAAGACGGCATCGCCATCTACGGCGTCACGACCGGGATCGGCGAATTCGCGCGCATCCGCATCTCGCCCGAGCAGAGTGCCGAGCTGAGCCGGCGGATCATCTACAGCCATTCGGCCGGCACCGGCGACCCGCAACCGCCGGACGTCGTCCGGGCTGCCATGCTGCTGCGGGCCAACGTGCTGGCCAAGGGCTACTCCGGCGTACGGCAGTGCCTGCTCAACACGGTCATCGACATGATCAACAAGGGCGTGGTGCCGTACGTTCAGGAGAAGGGCTCGCTGGGCGTCAGCGGCGACCTGTCCCCGATGTCACAGTTCGCCGAGGTCGCGCTCGGCGAGGGCCGGGCTTTCTACAAGGGCGAATTGATGTCCGGCGGCGAGGCGATGAAACGCGCCGGCGTCAAGCCCACCGACCTGACTTTCAAGGAAGGCCTCGGCCTGATCAACGGTTCACAGATGATGACCGGCGGCGCCGCCCTGCTGGTCTACGACGCCGAACGCTTGCTCAAGAACGCCGTCATTGCCGCCGCCATGTCGGCAGACGCTTTGCGGGCCGTGGCGCGCGCGTTCAACCCCCACGTGCACCGCGTTCGCCCCTTCCGCGGTCAAAACGCGGTCGCCGCCAACCTGCTGCGCCTGTTTGCCGATAGCGAGATCATGGCCCACCGCACGGGCCGCGTGCAGGACGGCTACAGCATCCGCTGCACGCCCCAGGTCCTCGGGCCCTCGCTCGACACGCTCGAACACGTGCGGCAGATCGTCAATACCGAAGTCAACTCCGCCGCCGACAACCCGCTCTTCTTCGGCGACGAACAGGAATACTTCGCCGCCGGCAACTTCCACGGCCAGGGCATCGGCATGGTGGTCGATTTCCTATGTATCGCGTTGTCGGAGGTGGCAAACCTCTCCGAGCGACATACCAATCGGCTGCTCAACCCGGTCTTGTCCGGGCTGCCCGATTTCCTGGTCGAGGGCAAGGGGCTCAACAGCGGGCTGATGGTCGCCCAGTACACCGCCGCCGCTCTGGTGTCGGAGAACAAGGTGTTGTCGCACCCGGCGTCGGTGGATTCGATTAGCGTCTCGGCCGACCAGGAGGACCACGTCAGCATGGGGCCGATCGCGGTCCGCAAGTGCACGGAGATTCTCAAGAACGTGCGCACCGTGCTGGCGATCGAGATGATGTCGGCCGCCCAGGCGTTCGAGTTCCACGACGGTCGGCGGCCCGGGCGCGGCACGGGAGTCGCTTACGACCTGATCCGCACCAAGGTCCCGCGTCTGGTCGATGACCGGGTGCTGTGGCCCGACATCGAGGAGATCCGCAAGCTGGTCGAGTCGAACGCGATCGTGGACGCGGTCGAAAAGGAGCTCGGCCCGCTGACCCTGGCCCGCGACCTGACCGACCTCCCCCGCCCAAACGTCTCGTAGCGCCCGGTCTCCGTGCCGGACGTCTTCTGTGGCACCGGCTTCCAGCCGGTGGATTCACAGGCAGGATGCCTGTGCCACACAAATGTAGCGGCCGGGCTCCGTCC
>JAUWXH010000346.1 GCA_030616465.1 Planctomycetota bacterium
GACTGTCCGCGTTTGCCAGTTGGTCCGCTACCCGGGCGAGCACCCGCCTGGGCCGGGCCGGCACGTTCGCCGGGCTCATACGCCCCAGCCGGGCGCGCAAATCGTCGAGGCCCGCGTCGGTCAGGCGGGCCTGCGCGACCAGCGGCTGGTCGGGTTGCGACGTCACATAGAACGTAAGCGGGTCGTCGGCAGCTTCCTGGTGCAACCACGACAACAATCGCACGGCCACCGCGCGCAGATCATCGAATTCCCGTTGCGGCCCGATGCCGTAGGCCAGACTCGCCGAGTCGTCCAGAATGATGATGCGCTGCACCTGTCCACGACCGCCCAGCAACGCCGTCACCAGCCCCGGCTGCACGAACGGGCGGGCCAACAGCAAGGCCAGTAGCGCCAGGGCGCCGCAGCGCAACGCCACCAGCAGCCATTGCTCGAAGCGTACCCGCCGGCGGTTCTCCCGCTCCGCTTCGAGCAGGAAGCGCATCGCCGCCCATTCGATCCGCCGGAAGCGCCGACGCGAGAGCAGATGGATGATGATCGGCACGATCGCCAGCGTCAGCCCGCCCAGCAGGGCCGGGTTGACGAAGCCGGCAGCCAGCAGCGCGGGGCACGCGCTCATCGTCGTTTCGCTCCCGCTGCCGAACGCGCGCGCCGGCCCAGATAGCCGCACAGCACGGCATCCACCGGGTCGCGCGTATTGACGGGGACGTAGTCGGCCCGCAGCTTGAGGCATGCCGCCCGCACGCGCGTTACCAGCCGCCGCATTGCCGCCAGGTAGCTATCACGCAGCGATTGCGGATCGGCCAGCAGTTGGGCCGGCTCCTCCAGCCCGTCGAACAGGACGTTTTCGACGAAAGGAAAGTTCCACTCGTCATCGTCCATCACGTGGAAGACGATCAGCTCGTGTCCGGCGTAGCGAATGTGATCCAGGCCGGCAACGATGTGATCGGGGTCGGCCAGCAGATCGGAGATGAGCACTACCATCGACCGGGAGTGCAGCTCCTCCGCCAGGCGATGGAACAAGACTTTCACGTGCGTTTTGCCCGCCGGCGCGGCCCCATCCAACACATCGGCGAGATTGGCCAGGTGGGCCTTCCCGCTTTTGCAGTCGAGCCTATCGCGGACCTCGCTGTCGAACGTGATCAGCCCCGCCGCGTCCTGATGGTCGACCACCAGGTACGCCAGGCTGGCCGCCAGCGTGCGCGTGTAGTCGAACTTGCTGACCGGGCTGCCGTAAGCCATCGATTCGCTGGCGTCCACCAGCAGACAGCAACGCAGATTGGTCTCGACCTCGTACTGCTTGACGTAGAAGCGGTCCGCCCGTCCGAAGAGGCGCCAATCGACGTGCCGCACGTCGTCCCCCGGCACGTATTCGCGGTGCTCGGCGAACTCGACGCTGAACCCGCGGTAGGGGCTGCGGTGCATGCCGGAGATGAAGCCCGCCACGATCCCGCGGGCACGCAGCTCCAGCCCCTGCAGCCGGGCGATGATCTCAGGATTTAAGCACTTGCTCGACGCCGGCATGGTCGCTCTCGTCGAGTTGGCCCGCGGGCAGGGTTTCCAGCACGTGATCGATCAGCCGGTCCGGGTCGTACCCTTCCGCCTCGGCGGTGTAGTTGGTGATGATGCGGTGCCGCATGACCGTGTGGGCCAACGCGCGGATGTCGTCGGTGGCGACGTACTTGCGACCGCGCATGACCGCGCGCGCCTTGCCGCCCAGCACGAGAAACTGCACGGCCCGTGGACCGGCCCCGAAACTGACCATGCGTTTGACCAGTTCCGACGAGCCGCGGGCTTCAGCCCGCGCGGATCCACCACTGCGGCCTCTGCCCGCATCCACCGGCCGGGTCAGCCGAACCAGGTCCAGGGCGTGCCGAATCACGCTCGGGGCCGCCGGCACACGCCGCACAATCTCCTGCAAACGCAGGATCTCCTCCCGCTCCAGCACCCTGGCCAGGCTCGGCAGCTCCACGCCGGTCGTCCGGTCAGCGATGGCGTATTCCTCGTCGTAGCTCGGGTAATCGACGAAGACCTTGAACATGAAGCGGTCCTGCTGGGCCTCGGGCAGCGGGTAGGTTCCCTCCTGTTCGATCGGGTTCTGCGTAGCCAGCACGAAAAACGGCGGCTCGAGCTGATGCCGCACACCGCCCACCGTCACCTGACGCTCCTGCATGGCTTCCAGCAAGGCCGCCTGGGTTTTGGGCGGGGTGCGGTTGATCTCGTCGGCCAGCAGCACGTTGGCGAAGATCGGCCCCGCCAGGAAGCGGAAGGAGCGCTGCCCGGTGCGCCGATCCTCCTGGATGATCTCCGTCCCGGTGATGTCCGAGGGCATCAGGTCGGGCATGAACTGGATGCGGTGGAATTTCAGCCCCAGGCAGTGCGCCAGGCTGCTGACGATCAGCGTCTTGGCCAGCCCGGGCACCCCCTCCAGGATCACGTGCCCGCGGGCAAACAGCGCGATCAGCAGCAGGTCGAGCACCTCTTCCTGCCCCACGATCACCTTGGTCAACTCCGACCGGATCACCCCGTAGCCCTCGTGCAGCCGGGCCACGGCCTGGACGTCGTCCAACGGCTCGGCTGGCGGTTGACCTTGTTCCGCACGCTCGTTCATCGAGATCTCCGCCGTGCGGTCAGCCGGGCGCCGCGCGTAGCACAACACGCCGCCCCGACCAGACCGACGTTCCCACCTTCCCACGTTCTCACCTTGTCACGCCCCTCACCGCTGCATAATCGGTAGATGCTTGTAAGGCAACTGCAAGATGATCAGGGCGACGGCCGTTCCGTAGGTCGGCCCGACCTGGTCGCCGGGCCACGAGCCGTCGTCGCTCTGCTGCCCGAGCAGGCGGTCGCGCATCGCCGGGAAATACGCCTGCCACTTATCCGCGCCCACCAGGTACATCACCTGGGCCATGTACAGGTGTGCATAGTAATAATGACCGAAGTACTGGGTCGTGCGTGCCCGCCCCGGAGAGAGCGTTCGCTCGATGAAGTCCAGGGCCTTGTTCGGGCGCGGGTCGTCGTAGATGCCGGCGTTGTACCAGCAGGCCACCGCGGCCGCCGTGATCGCCGGCCGACTCGGCCCCGTATCGCTCACCTGGTAGCGAATCCCGCCATCGGGGTTCGCCGAGCGGTCCAGATAGCGCATCGCGTTGTCGATCACGCGTTTGGGGACGGCGATGCCGGCGTTGCGGCACGCCCGCAGCCCCTGAACCTGCGTAACCGTGACCGAGCCTTCGTCGCCGCCGGCATCCGGCGTGTAGAGCCAACCGCCGGCAGCACTCTGACTGCGGGCGGTCAGCTCGACGGCCCGTTGCAGTACCAGCCGGATCTGCGCCGCGCGGCGGGGGTCCTCTTCCATCCCGTAACACTGCGCCAGAAACAGCATGGCGAACCCGTGCCCGTGCATGCAGTGGCTTTCCTCCTCGAGCCGGGCGATCAGCCCGTCGCGCCGAGCACTGTTGAGCACACAAGTCAAAGCGCTGCTGACATCGCGGG
>JAUWXH010000556.1 GCA_030616465.1 Planctomycetota bacterium
CGAACGTGGGCTTCCTTGCTCCGGACGAGCGCCTCGGGCGGGCCGTCGGCGATGAATCGGCCGCCCCAGAGCATCAGCACGCGGTCGCCCACTTCCGTGGCGCTCTTCATGTCGTGCGTGACCACGATGCTGGTGACATCCACCTCGTCCTGCAGGTGACGGATGAGCTTGTTGATCGCGTCCGCCCGCTGCGGATCCAGGCCGGCCGTGGGCTCGTCGTAAAGAATGACCTTCGGCGCGGGATCCATGGCGATGGCCCGGGCCAGCGCGACGCGTTTCTTCTCTCCGCCGGAGAGCTCGGCCGGCCGCCTATGCTTGAAGCCGCCCAACCCGACCATGTCCAGGCATTTGTGACTCAGTTCGTGGATCCGCGCCTGGGACACCCGCACGGCGCTGTTCTCGACCATCGGGAAGGCGACGTTGTCGCGCACGGTCATCGAGTCGAAAAGCGCATTGAGCTGGAAGACAAAACCGATCTGGCGGCGGATCGGGACCAGGGCGCGCTCGTTGAGCGTGTCGATGCGGGTGCCGTCAAAATAGACCTCGCCGCGGTCCGGTCGCAGCAGCCCGACGATGTGCTTGAGCAGCACGCTCTTGCCGGTGCCCGACCGGCCGATGATCACGGTGCACTTGCCGCGCTCGACCTTCAGGTCGATGTCGTCCAGCACGCGCTGTTTGCCGAACGACTTGCTGACGCGGCGTAGTTCGATAATCGGGTCGGGCACATCCACGGTCGTGTCTCGCCAGGGCGCCTCAGCTAGAACTCCACCAGCGGCCGGAAGCCAAACCAAATCGCATATAACCCGTTGATCACAACGTTCAGGAAGAAATCCAGCGCCAGGATCGCGATGAAGCTGATGACGAACGCTTCCGTGCAGGCCTGGCCGACGCCCTGCGCGCCCGCCTTGCAGTGAAAGCCCTTGTAGCAGCTAACCGTCCCGATCGCCGCGCCGAAGAACAGCGCCTTGATCAGCCCGGTCCCCAGGTCCCACAGCTCGAGCGTGTCCTGGGTATGGCGCCAGTAGGGGGCCGACTCGCCCTGGTACACCAACGTATACACCAGCCAGGAGCCGACGGCGCCCATCAGATCGGCGTAGATCGTCAGCAGCGGGGTGAGCAACAGGCAGGCGAGAACCCGCGGCGTCACCAGGTAGCGCACCGGATCGGCTCCCATCGACCGCAGCGCCAGCAACTGCTCGGTCACGTTCATGGTACCGAGCTCGGCGGCCAGGGCCCCGCCCACGCGCCCGGCCAGCATCACGCCCGCCAACACCGGCCCGAGCTCGGAAACCACACTGATGTTCACGATCGCGCCCAGGTAGTCCCCGAGCCCGGCGGCGTCAAACTGGGCCCAGGCCTGCACCACCAGCACCATCCCCACAAACGCACCCGTCAACATCAGCACCGGGACCGACCGCGTGCCAATATAAAAGCACTGCGGCAGCAAGCGATGCCATCCCCGACGCGAGAGCAGGTCCAGCGGGATGAATGAGGCGGCATACGCCAGGAACACCCAGAAGCGGCCGAAGCTCACCAGCGCGGTGCTGACGCGCTCGCCGAATCCACCGACCCAGGTTTGGAGCGTGCTCGTACGCGGCATACTCTCGCCTTTGTCCAGGCTGTCCGCGAGATCACCGTTTGCGGCGTGCCGACCACGCTTGGC
>JAUWXH010000060.1 GCA_030616465.1 Planctomycetota bacterium
GATCCTTCGCTTCGCTCAGGATGACATGAGTAATCAGGATGACATGGGTAATGCGCGCTAGGGTGCGTCCGCGTCGTACGCGCTGTCCGCCGGGGCCGGCAACGAGCGGAGGCGGCGTTGCAGGCGCTCGGCCGCCTGGGCGCGCAGCTTGTCGAACCAGCCGCTCAGGTCAAAACTCCGCTCGGGCTCCCGTATGAGCGGCATTTCCAGTTCCGCGAGCCGCACGGTCAGGATGGTTTTCTCGCGCGGGCCGTGCATGCCGAAAACGTGCAGCACCTCGTCGCGCACGTCGAGCTTGACGCCCAGTTGCGTATACTCGATGCGCTCGGGGAGGACGTCCGGCAAATTGACTTCCAGCGTGCGGCTGATCAGCTCGCGCAGCAGCTTGCCCTCGACCCAGTTCGGCTGCTGGACCGCATCGTCCACGATCATAGTGGCGTCGAGCGATTTGAGGTGGTTGTTCTCGATGGTCAGGTCGTTGACGACGACACGGAGGTTACCGGTCATCCGCCCCCAGCCGAGCGCTTGCGTAAGCGTCTCCAGGGAAAGGTCGCTACATTGGCCGGAGGCGACGAAGTGCTCGATGCCGGCCGGCGACAGCTCCGCGTTGCCGACGCGCAGCGCAAACTGGCCTCCGACCTCACCAAGGCCCCAGGTGGCGAGGATGTCGCCGAGCATCACGCCGGTGAGCACGCCGGCGAAGCGCAGCCGCACCGGTCGGTCGTTGTGCACGCGCAGCTCGTGGAGGGTGATCTCCGGGCAGCGGCCGCGCCAGGGGCGTGGGGTGAGCCCGGCAGTACACTCTCGAAGGTTCAACTCCAGACACTCCCCGCTGACGGTGACGTGTCGGCCGTCGTCACGTTCTTCGTACAGCAGTCGGCCGTTGAATGTGCCCGAGCGGACGTCCGGGCCGAACAGCCCGCGCAAGCCGACGATCGCCAACGGCAACCGAGGCACGATCAGCTCCAGTCGATCGACGCGGATACCTTGGTGGTGCGGCGCGAAGGCGGCCTGGAGGAAGACCGGCTCGGTACAGGTGTAGCCGTTGAACTCGCGACAATGGACCTTGGCGTAGCCGCGTTCGGTGCCTTCGAACCAGATGACGCCGCCGGCATGTCGCAACGCCGCCTGGAAACCATCGTGGTCGAAGCTGAGGTCCATCTCGCTGAAGGTGACGCGCTGTGGTCCGCCGGGCGCGAACCCGGGCCGCAACCCGGACTCGACCATGACGCGGTAATCGGAGCGTAACCAGGTGCGGGTGGAAATCTCGCCGGTCCCGCCCACGAGCTGGATCTCATACGCCTCCGGGTCGTGCGGCTGGGGGGTCTCGACGACCAGCGCCCGGCGACAGTACAGGGCGCGATCGCGTCGATCCGGCAGCCAGACGACCACGTCGTCGAACTCGCGTGAGCGCCGGGAGCGTGGGACCACCCGCCCGATGTCGCTGGGCAGTTGGAGGCACTCGCTGAGATAGGCGACGCAGGCCTGCCGATAGCCGGCGCTGCGCAAATACCACGCATAGCCGCCGGTGGTTGCCAGCGAGCCGAGCACGACGAGGCCGGCGACAACCAGGACCAGATACCGCCCACGTTGCATAGCGGGGATTCTATCGCAAAGCGGCCCGGGGCGACCGGGGGTCCTGCAAACGGGTGTCGACCCGCGGGGGTGTAGTCAGAGCGAGCTTCAGCCGCGGGCACAGGCTGCCGATTTTAGGGACAGTGGGCGTGAGGCTGCGCCCAGGGCGTATGGGCTGTGAGGGACCTGACCCCGGAGAACCCAAATGAGCCGTTACGTTGTCTGGACAGCGTGCGTATGCGTGATCTGCGTGGCGTGCAACAAGCCCAACGCGCGGCTGAACGCCCCGCCCCACGGAACGCCCTATGAGACCAGCGATCTCCAGGGCACGTTCGTGTACATGACCGACAACGCGTTGCTGGCGGACATGTCCGTCTCCAACATCCACTTTCACCCGCATCGGCCGACGCTGAACACGCTGGGGCAACAGCGGCTGAGCCGGCTGGTGTCCCTGATCGAGGTCCACGGCGGCACGATCCGCTTCAACACCGACATCGACGACGAGGAGCTGATCGAGAAGCGTACCGACGCGATCCTGACGTTCCTCGCGGAAGCGGGCGTGGATACGACGGGCCAGGTGTTGGTGGAAGACCTGCGCGGCGGCCGTGGCATGGATGCCTCGGAAGTCATTCTGATCAAGGTCTTCGAGGCTTCCTACCAGCCCGAAGGCGCGGGTGGTGCCGGCGGCGGGCCGAGCACTGCCAGCGGGGGAACGCAAAGCCCATAGGAGCCAGACCGTGTACCGAGCTCATCTGTCAGCGTGGCTCGCGGCGGGCGGGGTGCTGCTCGCCTGTAGCGGCTGCACGGAAACAAAGGAATTCACTGGGCCGGGAGGCATGCCTGACCAGAAGGGCGAATCCGTTGACCAACGCATCGCCCCCACGACCTATTTCGCCCACGGACATCTACTCGAGCGCCAGGGCAGTTTCCAGCGGGCTGTCGATCAGTATCACAAGGCCCTGGAGCTCAAGCCCAACTTCGTGACAGCGCGTAACCGGCTGGGGATTACGCTCAACAAGCTGGGCCGGCACGGCGAGGCCAGCGCGGAGTTTCGGCGTGCGATCGCGGTCCAGCCCGAGGCGGCCTACCTGCACAACAATCTCGGGTTCAGCCTGTACCTGGAAGCCAAGTACAGCGAGGCCGAGGCCACGACCCGCCGGGCGCTGGAGATCAAAGCGTCTTTCCCGCGGGCGCGGATGAACCACGCCTTGGCGCTGGCCAGGCTGGAGCGCTTCGACGAGGCCTTCGACGAACTCTGCCGCGTGGGCAGCGAGGCCGACGCGTATTACAACATGGCGACGCTGCAGACAGAGGCGGGTCGTTATGCCGACGCCGCCCAATCGCTCGACATGGCCCTTCAGCTGAACCCCGATCTGGAAGCGGCCCGGCAACAATTGCGCGAAATTGCCGTGCTGGCCGCGCGCCAGGAAACGGTGCCGGTCGCCGACGCGGCGGCTGAGCCGGACGCCGAGCAGCCCAATCAACCGCTACCCGCCGGGGAGCCGTCCGAGAGCGACGTGCTCGCGGAGGCCGAGGCGGCGATCTCGGCTGCGGAGGCTGCCGCGGGCCAGCCGCCCGAGCAGGCCGAGCTGGCTGAGGCGGGGACTGAGCAGGCTGCCGAACCCGAGTTGGCTGAGCCGGCCGCTGAAGCCGACCTATCCGACGAGCCACGCGAGACCGAGGTGGCTGAGCCGGCCGAAGAACTGGAGGCGCCTGAGTTGCCCGCGGAACCTGGGGTTGCCGAGTTGCCGGCGGACGCCGACGCGACCGAGGTGCCTGCGGAAGCCGATGCGGTCGAGCCCGCCGTCGAGACCGACGTAGCCGAACTCCCGCCGGGACTCGACTTGGCCGAGTTTTTCCCGGAGCCCGAACCGCCCGGGTGGCTCGCCGAACCCGAGCCTACCGAGCCGCCGGCCGAAGTCGAGGTGTTCGACGAGGCGTGGGAGGCCGAGGTGCCGGAGCCGACGATCGAAGCGGCGGATGACACCGGCCCGTCGTTCCAGGAGATTGTGCTGCCCGCCCGACCCACGCAGGCCGATCGACGGTTCGATCCGGAAGCGGCGATCGAAATGGTCAGCGAGCTGATTGCGGCGATTGTGAACCGGTCTGAGGCGCTGGCGGCGGAGCTCTGGTGCGAATTGGAAACCTATCTGGAGGCGGCGGAGCAGTACGAACAGCAGCAGCTCCCGCAGCCGCCAGAACCCGCCGATTGGCTCAACTGATCATCGCCGAGTCGCAGATTCCCGCGCCCACGTCGCGACCGGCCGTCAGGTTTGTGTACGCCTGGCCGTACTGCTCGATCATGCGCTGGCGGCCGAAGACTTGGAACACTTGACTGCGGGCCAGTTGCGCCTGTCGCTGGGATTCGTCGGGCTGTTCCAAGGCCTGAAGCATTCGCCGGGCGGCGTCCTTGGAACTGTTCGGCTTGCACAGCCACGCGTTGTGGCCGTGTGCCAGCAGCTCGGCGACTGCCGGCACGGCTGTGGCAACGATCGGCCGCGCCGCCGCCATCGCCCAGACCAGCCCGGTGACCGGTGCGTCGCCGTCAGGCAGGTAGGCGGTCAGGTCCGCCGCGGCCAACAGCTCCGGGAGCGATAGCCGCGGGGCAAACCGCACCACGTGCCGGTGACGGATCGAATCGACCAGGCGTTGCACGCGGTCCGCTTCCGGGCCGACTCCCGGAACGACCAGGCGAACGGCCGGGTGTATCTTGCTCAGCAGCAGCGCTGCCCAGCCGACAGTGAACGTGCCGCTGCCGCTCGCCACCGGCGGTAATGCCGCGACCACCGTGTCCGACGCGTCCAAGCCGAGCTGTGCCCGGACGTTCTGGTTGCGGGCTTCGTTTATGGCGGCGAAGTCCACGAACTCGCGGATCACTGTGCAGTCGTTGGCCGCGACGCCGTTCTCCAACAATCTTCGCCGGACGATCGCTGTCGGACACGCAAACGCCAGTCGGCTCTCCGCTGGCCGCGAGCGGTATCGGCGGGCGAACGGTTCCGCATCGCCGGCTCCGTCCATCTCCACTAACAGATGACACCGACGTTGTGGCTCGTCCCCGCCGCCACGCCGCTCGGCGGCCGCGGCCAGCGGGATGCACCAGGCCAACGCAGTGGCCGACCAGACATGGAGCACGAGCGGCTCGCGCATGTCGTCGCCGAGGTTGTCCAAGGCGCGCGACAGCGTCCGGGCGCCGAGCGATGCGAGGTCGAACGGCGCTCGTACGCGCACCACGGGGACCGACAGTGAGCTTGCCAGTGCTCCCCGGCCAGCGTGAACGACTATGGGGTGCCGTGGGCAGGTCGCAGACCTGCCCGTGTCATCGTGGACCGGGACACGGGCAACCGGCTTCGCCGTCTGCCCATGGCACCCGGCCACCCCGGCGGACGACCCACACAGCGCCTCCAACACGCCCAGCTTCCACACCGGCGTATCAGCCCCGACCACGTGGACGACCCTTGGACTCGATTTGGCCATAGGCAGGATTGTTGGCGTTTCAGCGTCAAACGTCCAACCGATCAGCATACCGGGCAGGTAGGGCAGATCAGACCGATTCTCGCCCGGCGCCCGCATCCGGTACCAGTGTTCCGCATTCGGGACAGCGGCCGCTGACGTTGCCGGTCAGGTCGTAGCCACACTCGGGGCAGTGGTGACCCGGTTGCCTCTCGAAGAGCCGGTTGCGCAGACGGACAAAGAGCCACGCCCAAAGCACACCCCAAAGCGCCGTCGTCCAGAAGAGAATGAATAACACCCACTCGCCCACCGCGTAAACGGGGTTCTTCGGGCGATAGTCCAGCAAGAAGTCATAGAGCGTGTAGGTTGCCGCGCAGCTGGCAAAGAGCCCGACCACGTGAAGCACACAGAAGGCCGCCACGAGCCAGAGGGTAACCTTCTTGCGCCGCTTGGGCCGCAACCACCCAGCCAAGCGACGAATCGCTTGGCGAACGCTGCTCCAGTCGCGATACCAGAGCATGCCGGTCGGCACGGCAACCACAACGAACGGTATCCACAGCGGTATGCTAAGCCAGTTCCAGGAGCGGTTAGCCCCTCGGGTAATCGACCAAGACAGCTTCGGCGACCCCCCATAGCGCGCGATGCCCCAGCCCGGGTTCGGCGGATACCGCTCGGCCTCGCGGCGCCAAGTCTCCGGCCGCCAACTGTACCCGATCGAGCCCAGCAGGAGGTTAATCTCATACCGCAGACTCGGGCTATCCCAGGAAACCGCGCGCCTGGTGCTGAACACGAACCCGACCAGGATTGCCGCGCACAGCACGGTGCCGGCCCACTTGAGCGCCCGTGGTGCTCGCGATTGGCGTCTCACATGCGCTCCCCGCACTCGGGGCAGCGCCCGCTGACGTTGCCGGTCAGGTCATAGCCGCACTGCTGGCAGTGGCCGGGGGGGTGTGGCCGACGGTCACGATACCAGAGCAAGGCAGTCGGGATGGCGACGACGACAAGCGGAATCCAACATGGGAGAAAGAGCTTCCGCTGGGAGCTGCCAGGGTCATTCATCCAGAATGCATCCAGGCGAAGCACCGGTGGGTGAGGAATACTCTTCACCCAGAGCCACGGTAACTCAGCCGGTTTCTCCGGCCATTCTGGCCCATTCACGCGGTTCGCGAATTGCTCTCGCTCCGATCGCCGCACCCATATCGCGCCGATGCGACCGCCGCCGACGTAGACAGCCTCGAAGTTGTTGGGAATGGGCTCGCCGTTGAACCAGCGCTGTTTGAACTTCGCGGTAGGGCCGATCCTGGCGAACCACCACCCGCTCGAAATCCAGATCCCCCCGATCAGAACGCACAGCCCCGCACCGACCCACTTGAAGACACGTCGAACTCGTGCACGCCGTCTCATGCCGGGTGGGTCCTCGTAGTCGCGATCTGACAACATCAACCCGGGAACGCATTGTACCACGCGGTAGGGGTGGCACGGTCTGACGAAGTCAGGCCGTGGAGCTGGCCGGCGCACCGGTGGACAAGCCACCAGTGGCACACTGGTAGTGCGGGTCAAGCCCCATCGGGGCGACTGAAAGTAGCCCAGCACGCGAGTGCTGGGACAACGGGCAGGCAACAACCCCTTCCCGAGTCCCATCGGGACGACTGAGGGTTCAGCCGTCCTTACAGGACTGGATTCGCGCGCGCAGCGCGGCATTCCCAGCGATGAATCGCTGGGCTACGCTCATGGCGTCCCGTTGGGACGCGGGGCAGGCCAGCAGCGCGTCTGTCATCGGACGCGTGCCATGCCCAAGCCAGCACCGTCAGGACGGTGGCGCGGGCATGTTGTTCGTTCTTGGAGGGACATGGCCGCGCTTCGCTTGGCCATGCCACCCGCGCGTGTCTGTTGTCGGGGTCGGCGCAAACGTCTACAATGCAAGGTTTAAGGGGTTAACCTCCGTGGCAGCCGATTAGAAGCGCGCATGCGACGTCAACTGGTCGTCTCCCTCATACTGATCGTGGTCCTGCTCGGCGTCGGGATCGGCGTCTCGGAACTGCTCATCTGGAAGCGGCCGCAGGCGCCGGCACGCGAGCCGGAGCAGCGGGCGTTGGTGGTCCAAGCCGTGCGGCTGGAACTACGCACGGTGACGGAACAGATCGTGGGCTACGGCACCGCGCGGGCCGACCGCTACGGATGGATCTCGACGCAGGTGGCCGGGGAGGTCGTCGAGCTGGCCGAGGGCCTGAAGGTCGGGGCGGAAGTCGCTGAGGGTCAACTGCTGGTTCACATCGACGAGCGCGAGTATCGCGAGCAGCTCCGGCGGGCCGAGAGCCTGCTGGCCGCGGACGAAGCTCAATTGGCCGCGCTGGACGTCGAAGAGCAAAACCTCGAGCGGTTGATCGAGATCGCCACCAGTGAACTGGAGATCGCCCGGCGTGAGTACGACCGCGTGCGCGGGTTGCTGGAGCAGGATGCGGCCGGGCGGCGCGAGCTCGACCTGGCCCGGGCGGCTTACGAGATGACCCGGCGCGTGCTGCAAACCTACGAGAATGCCAAGGCCCTATTGCCCCAACGGCGGGCGCAGCAGGAGGCGACGTGCGAACTGCGGCGAGCCGAGGTGGCCTTGGCCAAGCTGAACGTGGAGCGTTGCTCGATCGTCGCCCCGTTCGGCGGGCAGGTTGAAGCGTTGCAGGTCGAGCTGGGCGAGCAAGCGGCGCCTGGCAATCGACTGCTGGCCCTGATCGACCCGAGACTGATCGAGGTGCCGATCGAGCTGCCGGTGTCGGTGCGCCCGCGCGTGCGTGTGGGGGCGGCGGTCACGCTGGCGGTGGACAGTGTCCGAGGTCACGTTTGGACG
This sequence comes from Planctomycetota bacterium, assembly GCA_030616465.1. Classification (GTDB taxonomy): domain Bacteria; phylum Planctomycetota; class Phycisphaerae; order UBA1845; family Fen-1342; genus JAUWXH01. Next base: position 7,868 of record JAUWXH010000060.1, read on the forward strand.
GGGCAGATCAAACGCATCGCGCCGACCGCCAGCGAGGCGACACGCACGTTTGAGCTGTTCGCCGAAGTCAACAATGCCGAGCAGGAGCGGCAGCTCATGCCCGGGTTTTTCGTGCGGGCCGTGATCGAGGGGCCGACATTGAAGGACGTGTTGCTGGTGCCGCGCGGGGCGGTCCAGCAGGAGCGCGTCTACGTTTACCGGGACGGCAAGGCGTACCGGCGTAAGGTCCATGTGCAGCGACACCTGCTGGACCAAAGCGTCGTGACCGGCGTGGCTCCCGGTGAGGTGATCATCACGAGCAACCTCGACGCCCTGTGCGACGGGGCGCCGGTGCGCGTGGAAGGGCCGGCGCTTGACGCGGCAGGCCGGGCGGCGGCCCGGGTCAACAGCGACGCGCCCACGGACCAGAAATGACCTCGCTCCCAAAGTTCAGCGTCG
>JAUWXH010000520.1 GCA_030616465.1 Planctomycetota bacterium
CCCAAGCGCGGGCCAAGAGCCAGGTGAGGACCAGCAACGGTCCGAGCGCGGGCAGGTACACGAACCGGTCAGCCGCAATGACATCGGTGAACCCGACCACGCCGAGCGTGGGGAAGATCGCCACAAAGAAGAACAGCCAGCCGACCAGCGGCGCCCGGGTCCAACGCCAGGAGATCAGCAGTGCCGGGACCAGTAGGCAGGTGCCGATCACGCCGACCAGCACCATGGGGTGTCTCACAGCCAGCGGATCGGGGAAGCCGTAGTGCGGCGTCAGGTTGGCAGGCCAAAACATCTTGTAGAGATAGAAGATGACATTGTGACAAACGATCAGTGGAATCCGTGCCAGTTCGCCTTCGCCGGGCACTGTCACCGGAGCGGTACGGCTCTGAGAGATGAACGTGATCAGGGCGAACGCGAGACTGAGGGCCAAAAACGGTGTCTTCTCCACAACGGCGCGCCGGCCGAGCCGCCGCAGGGGCCAATAGTCCAGAAGCAACAACAGCACAGGCAGCGGGACGGTCGTCGGCTTCGACAGTAAGGCAAGTATGTACATGGCCAGCGAAACACCATACGGCCACCAGGTTCCTTTGCGCGCGGAGTGAACATAGAGAATCAAACACCACAAGGCAAAACAAGTGGCGAGCAATGTCTTGCGGTCGGACAGCCAGGTAACCGACTCGACCGTCAGCGGGTGAACCCCGAAGAGCAATCCGGCGAGGGCGGCCGGTACCGGCTGGCCGAACAACAGGTAAAGCAGCACGATGACCAGCGTGGTGTTCAAAACGTGTAGGCTGAGGCTCGTGTAGTGGAACGCCCGCAGGTCGTCAGGCCGCCCGCCCAGGGCGTGGTCGAGCATCAGCGAGATCATGGTTAGGGGCTGGTAGTACCCCCGCACCGTGGAGGGTTCCAGAACTTCGCTGAAGAAGCGGCCCGCGGAAGCCCAACTGGGATTCTGGACCAAGACGTTCTTCGTCACGTACTGGACGTCGTCCTTCAAGATCGCCCGGGCCGACAACCCGGGCCAATGAGTTGCCAATACGACGAGGGCGACCAGGGGGATCAGGGCGGCCAACCAGGCGCCGGGCGTGATGAGCATGCCTTCAGGGCGGCCGCCGGGGCCGGCCCCGAGTTTGCCGGCCGCGCGGCCCGTTTCGCGTTCGCCACGCCGGGCACGCTTTCGTTTTCGGTCAACCCCGTTCACGCCAACATGCTACGAGGCGGGCGCTAGCGGCTCAAGGCGGGGCATCGCGGCGAAGGGCGTCGGGCCGCGACGTTCGACGCTAGGAACCAGGTTGGGGCTGCGAGGCGGGTGGCGGTTGCGGCTCGTCGAGGCCTAGCAGAGCCGCCCAGGTCTCGGGGTTGCGCCAATGCTCGACGCGGCGGCCATTCAGGAACAACGCCGGCATCTTGTCGATGCCAAGCTGCGTGCCTAGCTCGATGTCGGCCTGAATCCGGTCGGCGGCGGCCGGTGATTCCATTGCCTCGGCGAAGGCGGTCGCGTCGAGTCCGAGCTCGGTCGCCCAGTCATTGAAGCGGTTCAATTCCAGGTCGTGTTGTCGTTCGTACAGTAGGTTACGCATTTTCGCGAAGCCGGTCGCGCCGCCGACCAGGCGGGCCGCCTCGGTTGCGCGGGCCGCGCGGCAAGAGGCCGGGCGTCCGCCAACCTGGTACTGGCGGTTGCATTCCGCGTCCTGCGGATAGTGGCGGAACACGACCCGGATGACATCGCCGTGCTGCTCGACGAGCTCGGCAACTCGCTCGTGGGCGAGCTTGCACGCCGGGCATTGGAAGTCGATGAAGACGACCAGGGTGTGGGGTGCGTCGGGATGGCCGGCGAAATCCTCGTTTTCGCGGAGCGGGATCATCATGATTGGCTGCCGTCGGTAACGCCAGCGCGCGTATTCGGGGTCGTTGACGATTTCGAAGTAGTGATTCCGTAACTGGCCGGCCGCCGAGGCGACCACCATCAGTTTGGTCTCGGTGACGTGCAGCCACGCCACGAGCAGCCCGGCCAGGAGCGCGGCCAGGGCCAGCCGCCGTTGGGGATGAGCCCG
>JAUWXH010000572.1 GCA_030616465.1 Planctomycetota bacterium
GGCAGTTTGTCCGGCACAGCCCGAGAAACTGAGCAGCTCTCCAAGAACAGATTCGTCGGTTTGAGATGAGTCGACCACCCTCCTCCGCCGCGATGCACCAATGGTAGCGGCGGCCACCTGAAGGAGCGACAGTCGCAGCTAGTCCGGGGCAGAAGCCGCACTGTCGCTCCGCTTCTTTTTTTCGCCGGCGTTTTACTTATCCTTGCAGCTCCAGCAGCGCAAACCCGCAGAGATCATCCTTGACGCGTTTCGCCTCCACGCCGAGGATCTCGTAGAGGATCACTTCACCCACCAGCCAGGTGGTCACGCCGGGGCGCAGACAGCCGGTCAGGGTGTTGCCCGAGCGGCCCATGGCCGCGTGGATATGCAGCAGCGGGTGGCCGTTTTCGCCGGGGGCCAGCACGCCGACGCCGACGACTTCGTGCGCGCCGTCGATGGGCAGGAGCATCGGCTCCGGCGGCATTTGGTCGGAGACGCGCGGCCCCACAACGGTCTGACCGCCGCCGATGCCTCCGACCATGATCGCGTGAGCCACCGACACGCCCTTCTCGGCGGCGAACCGCTCGATGCAATCCGGCACCACGTCGCCGTCCTCCAGCCGGATGACGAACACGCGGCCGATGCGTCCTTCGGATGCTTTCATGGAGAACTCCTATTGATTCAATCCCGCCAGAATCCGCTGGGTTTCGTACTCGTAGGGAAACACCACGTACTTGGCCAGTTGGCGGCGCTCGACTTTGAGCTTGGCGGTCAAGGCCTCGCTGGACGACCCGGCCAGGCGCTGATCGAAGTCGGCAGCAACGGCGCGGGAGCGGGAACGGCCCTTCTCGTAGAGTTCCCGGGCCTGGGCGCCGTGGTCGGCAACTGCGCGGTCGAGGCCGTCGAGCAACTCCGGCGGCGGCCGCCAGGCCTGCTCCGGGGCGATGGCGAGGAACTCGCGCAACTGGCCGACCCAATAGAAGACCCGCTGGGCCTGTTCCGGGTAGGGATCGGTCGGTTTCGAGGGTTTGGCGACGTTGTCGATCAGATCGGTCAGGTCGTTCACGCCCGTCTTGTAGCTGCGCTGCTCGATTCTCGTCCAGGCGATGCCCTGCAAAGGCAACAGCATTTCGGGGCGCTCGATGTTGAGCTCTTCGAATTGTTTCGCTGCTTCGTCGCGCTGCCTCGCCTTGAGCAGCACCAGCCCGTAAAGCAAGCGAGGTTCCAATTCCCCCTCGGCAAGCTCCAGGGCGTTCGCGTACTGATCTGCCGCGGCCTCGGTATTGATTCGGCTCTGGCGCATGTAGGCGGCCAGGCGGCGAACGGCGACTTTGGCCTCTTCGCTTAGACGCGGCGGGCGGTCGTCGGGCAGGAACAGCACG
>JAUWXH010000349.1 GCA_030616465.1 Planctomycetota bacterium
GAAATCACCACCCTCGCCCGTCCCACGCAGATCATACAGCAGTGCGTGGGTGACCATCCGCTGGCGGTCCTGTCGGGGCCGAGCGTGGCACCGGAAGTGGCCAAGTGTCTGCCGGCGACGGTGGTCGTCGCGAGCGCGTCGCCGGAAGTGGCTCGGCTGGTCCAATCGGTCTTCACGACCTCATGGTTTCGGGTATACACCAACCCGGACGTGCTGGGAGTCGAGTTGGCCGGGGCACTGAAGAACGTGGTCGCGCTGGCGGCGGGGATCCTCGACGGGCTGCACGCCGGCTACAACGCCAAGGCTGCTCTGTTGGCCCGCGGTCTGGTCGAGATCACCCGCCTTGGTGTTGCCATGGGGGCCCGCCTGCAGACGTTCGTCGGTCTGGCCGGTATGGGCGACCTGGTGACCACCTGTGTCTCCCCGCTGGGGCGCAACCGCTCGGCCGGCGAGCGCATCGGGGCCGGAGCGACCGTGAACGAGGTGGTGCAGGCCAGTCCTGCCGTGATTGAAGGGATTCCGACCACCCGGGCCGTTCTGGAACTGGCCCGCAGGCGCGACGTGGAAATGCCCATCACGCAGGCCGTCTACGACGTGCTGTTCGAGAACAAGGCCCCCCTGACCGCGATCTCCGAGCTCATGAACCGTCCCCCCAAGGCCGAGGACCTGGACTGAGCATTGACGCCCGGCCCGAGCACGCATAGCATAGCCTCAACAGGAAGGTTACGGACACAGCCGGCGCAAATGGCGGGGTATCTTGGGCGGCGGTGAGTCCCGGGCTTGGCCAGCCAAACCCGGACCCAACGCGTTGCCGGCGGCAAGGATGCTAAAGGTAGCGCCATGAGTGACGAGGCAGTTGTCACCCCCGCGTTGCACAGCGCGGCGGCCATTTCCCCCACAACCGAGGACCTGCAAGCCCACATCGCGCGGCTTCAGGACGAGCTGCTCGCTCAGCAGCGGATGGCCCTGCTGGGGACGATGTCGGCGATGGTGGCCCACGAGTTCAACAACCTGATGACGCCTGTGGTGACCCGCGCGCAGGATGCCCTCAGCCGCGACGATCTGCCGACCATGCGCAAAGCTCTCGACCAGGCGCTCGCGCACGCGCAAAAGGCGATTAGCGTCACGCGGCACCTGCTGGGGTTGGCGGACGAAGGAGAGGACGCACCACGGGCCTGTTCGGTAAACGCCGCGGTGCGCGAGGCGGTCGACGCCGTGGCCCGCCCGTTTGACAAAGACGGCATCGACCTGCGTGTTGAAGTCCCGGCCGACCTCCGCGTCCGAGCCCGGCCGATGCTGCTCGAGCAACTCCTGCTGAATCTCCTGCTAAACGCGCGCGAAGCGATGAAGGAGCGCGGCGGGTCGCTCACGATCACCGGCCGGCGTGAGGGCGACGACGTCGGCATCGACGTCCGCGACTGCGGGACCGGCATTCCGCAACAGCGACTCGACGAGGTCGTCAATCCGTTCCTGGCCGCTGACCCGAGCGCGCGGCCTGGCGATTGGCACTCAGTGGGGATGGGTCTCAACGTTTGTCGCACGATCGCCCATCAGCACGGCGCGCGCATTCGGGCCTCGGCCAACGCGGGGGGCGGCTGCACATTCCAGATCTGCTGGCCGACGGCCTAGCGCAAGGACGGTGTAGGTCAGCTATGCGCCTGCCCCAGCCGGCGTCCCGCTCTGCGGTCGAGCAGGACGAACAGCGCCAACGCTAGCGCGCTGAGCCCCGAGATGATTGCCCCGGCAAGCAGCCCCGGGGGCGTGTACGTCCACTCGATCTCGAATGCCTCTCCCGGCGGGACGTCGATCGCCAGCAGAAGCCCTTCTGCCGCTTGAGGCGCGATACTCCGGCCGTTGATCGACGCAAGCCAACCCGGCAAGGCCAGCTTTGAGACGATTAGCCGCACGGGCGGGCCGTCCGGCGAGGCGGGCCAGGTATCCACCCGGGTCACGAAGCGGTAGGGGGCCTGCTCGGTGTAGTGGATGGCTCCCGGCTGCGTGGGGTCGGCGAAAAAGGCATGGCCGGGTGCGGTCGGATTGCGGTACAGCCGCAGGCCGTCGGGAGTCGTCGTGACCAGCTCGCAGCCCGCGGGAGCGGGCCAGTGCGGCTCGCACAGCAGGATCCAGCCCACGTTGAACCAGCGCATCCACGAGGTATCCGCGAGCAGCTCCGCCGCCCGTTCGGTCTCACCCCACGGCGCGAATCCGAAGCGTTGCATCAGCCGCCGCGGCTGAAGCGGGCCGTAGTCCACCAGCGACGCGACTTGGACGAGCACGTTCGTGTTGGCCACGCCTTTGCGCAGTGAATCGACATACTCGCCCGGCGTTTTCGCGTCCTTCCGGGCGGTGACCACCCAGAGCCGCTGCGGCGAGCCGCGGACGTGCTCGAGCCAGGCCGTGCGCTCGGCGGGCGCGAGCAGGGCGGACAGGTCACCCTCCCTGGCCGGCACATCGATCGTCCAGCCGATGACCCCGAGATCAATGGTAGTCACCAGCGCCAGCAGCCAGAGCAGCCGCGGCTTCTGCCAGCGCCGAAGAACAAACGCCAGCAGCGCGAGGCTGCCCGCCGCTGCCAGCAGCGGAATCCAGACGGAGGGGACCCAAGGGCGCAGCGCCGAGAGTGCGGTCTGCCGCGTTCCTGGACTCATCAGTGGCAAACCGGCCACCACCGCGATCAGCGGGATGCCCACCAGCGCCAGCGCGACCAGAAGCGGCCTGCGGGTCCAGCGCAGAGCGGCGGCGCGAAGGCGTACGCGTGTCGGGGTGTGCACGGCGGTCAGATCGTGCACGACGCCGGCGGCCAACGCGGCAAGCGCCAGGTTGAACAGCAGCATGGCCCGCGCCGGAACGCGAAACAGGCTCGCCCCGGGCACCCAATACACGATCCGGCAGATCGGGCCGAACTCGCCCAGCGCCAACAGCAGCGCGAAGACGGCCAAGGCGGCCCAGCCGCGGCGGTGCCCATCACGACGCCACCCCCCGCGCAAGGCGAGCGCCGCCAGCAGCAGCGGCAGGATGCCCGCGTACACGAACTGTTCCACCTGGTGCGACGGGCCCCAGTAGGGCTGGCTGAAGAAGTTCGGTGTTCGTTGGCCGAAGAGCATGGGCAGGACCCAGCCGATCGCCGAAACCGGGTGCCAACTGTTCTCGATGAACCGCGTGAAATCGGGGTCCGCGCGCGTGCATTCACGCAGGTAGGCGTATGTGGGCAGCCATTGAACCGCGAACAATCCCGCTGCGCAAAGCCAACCCATCAACCAGCGCCCGGCCACCCGCCGGTTCGCCCCGATCGCGCACGAAAGGTAGACCAGAGAGCCCGCAGCGGTGATCACCGCGACCTGCACGTGCCCGGCAAAGCACTGCAGGGCCGCGACAACTGCCGCGAAGAGCAGCCGTGTGGTGCCTCCGTTCTCAGCGTAGCGGCGCAAGCGCCAGAAGACCCACGGCGTCCAGG
>JAUWXH010000190.1 GCA_030616465.1 Planctomycetota bacterium
TCTCGTTCGCCAGATCGAGCAGGTGCAGGTCGGCTCCGCACTGAAAGACGATCTCGCCCCGGCCGCTCGGTCCGGGGCCGATCGACGGCCATTTCACGTCATAGTCCTTGAACTTGGTGACCTGTCGGCGTTTGCCGGTCTTGACGTCGTACACCCAGATGTTCTTGCGGTGGTTCGGCCCGGCGTCGGAAAAGTAATACAGCTTCTCGCCGTGCCACATCGGTCGCGAGTCCGTCCCGCCCCATTCGGTGATCTTCTTCGACGTGTGCTTGCTCAGATGGAACAGCCAGATGTCCGTCGCCATCCCACCCATGTAGCGTTTCCACGTGCGGTGGTCGCGTGAGTGCGGCGTGTATGCCAGCCATTGCCCGTCCGGGCTCACCGTCCCGTTCGCCCCGTAGGGGACCGGGAGCTTCTCCGGTAGCCCTCCGCTCGCCGCCACTGTGTACAACTCGGCCGCGCGCGGATAGCTGCCCATCCCACCGGCGTAAAAGACCAGCCGCCCATCCGGCGTCCAATCGCACAGGACCTCCTGCGTGGGATGGTGCGTAACCCGTTGCGGCACGCCGCCGGCGACCGGCATCGTGTACAGATCGGGGTTCCCATCGTAGTTGGCCATGAACGCGATCGTCTCCCCGTCCGGGCTGAAGCGCGGAGACAACTCCACGCCCGCCGGACTCGCCAGCGGCGTCGCCGTCCCACCCGCGCGCGGCACCAGCCACAGGTCATTCGCATAGGAGAATGCGATATGCGTCGCGCTCACGTCTGGATACTTCAGCATCCGCGCATGGGGTTGCACGTCATCCGCCGCCGCGACCACCCCCAGCATCAGGGCCAGCCCGGCACCGGCGACCAGGAGACTCGGCGAAACACGCCCGACAATCGATCTTCCGCGTGAAAGCATAGGGATTCCTCCTTCCAGGGGACTTATCTGAATAGACGGCGTTATTGGAGTCTGCCGCCGCTTTCTTCGCAACTTTCACCTGGCCTCAATCGACTTACCCCCGCAATCAGCGTAGCGGCCTGCGGCTCGTCCCGGTGCGCCGGGATCGGCCGATGAGCCATCGGCCGCTACATTTGGCCCGAAACCCTCCAAACACAAACCGCACTGGTCATGCGACGTTAGAAGGCCGCGCGCCTCAGCGACTACAAGAGGGGCGGGTGGGGTGAGCGTCACTTGCGTCGGTCACTTGTCATTCCGAGAAGCCCTTCGACGTTGCTCAGGGTAAACTCCGCGCCGAGGAATCTTGCCCAATCGCGCGCTTGGGCCAGGTCCCTCCGCGCGGCCGCCACTGGCGGACGCGGTCGGGATGACAACTGAGCCTACCCACTTTCCTGACGTTCACCCGGGCGCGTGTCGTCATATGGGCGCGCGTTGCCAACTCGCCCCGACGCGATCAGGATATCGCTTCGGGGATGCCCGGCCGTTCGGGTGGGGCGGTACCGGGTGTCCCGCAGGGAGGTGCACAGATGCCCAAGAGCTGGACGACCGATGAGATTCTGGAACTGGCCGGGAGTTACAAGGCCGCCTGCCTCCTCGCCGCCGCCGCCGAGCTGGACCTCTTTACCGCCCTGGCTGAAGGCCCGAAGACCGTAGAGGAAGTCGCCGCCAAGCTCCGCGCGGGCCGCCGCGGAACAAGGATCCTTCTCGACGCTCTGGCTGCCTTGCAGCTCTTGGATAAGCGCGGCGATCACTACGCGGTTCCTTCCAGCGTCGCTGCCTGCTTGGCCCGGACCGGTTCGAGCAGCGTGCTGGCGATGGCCCGGCACCAGGCCAACTGCCTCCGTCGCTGGGCCCAGTGTGCCCGCGTGGTTCGGAGTGGAAAGCCGGCCGAACACCAACCGAGCATCCGCGGTGAAGACGCCGACCAGATGGCATTCATCGGAGCGATGCATAATGTCTGCGCGCCTGTCGTCGACGAGGTGATCGCCGACATCGAACCGCTCGAGTTTACACACGTCCTCGACGTCGGCGGCGCGTCCGGCACCTGGACCATTGCGTTCCTGCGTGCTTACCCTGACGCCACCGCCACGCTGTTCGACCTGCCCCACGTCATCCCCATGGCGGAGCAGCGCGTTGCCGACGCCGGGCTGACCGACCGCGTCGCGCTCGTCGCTGGCGACTTCTATGTCGATGCGCTGCCGAAGGGGGTCGACCTCGCGTGGGTCAGCGCGATCTGCCACCAGAACTCGCGCGAGCAGAACCGACAATTGTTTGCCGCCGTCCGCGACGCGCTAGTTTCCCGCGGGCAAATCCTCATCCGTGACATCCTCATGGACGATTCGCGCACATCTCCGGCCGCCGGAGCGCTATTCGCCATCAACATGCTGGTCGCGACCGAAGGCGGGAATGCGTACACCTTCGCCGAACTGCGGGACGACCTTCAGGCCGCCGGCTTTGCTGACCCCACGGTCCTGCGACACGACGAATGGATGAACTCGGTCATTCGTGCCGCAGCGGCTTCGTGACGACCGCAGCGGAGCCCACTGCTAACCGGAACCTAACACTCTGGCCGGCCCCGGGGCAGCACCCGCAGATTCATGCTCCCCAACCGCATCCCGGGCCCTGACCGACTGTAAAAGCCTGAGAGCGCGAGGAACCACGAACAGTCGCGGGCTTCAGTTCCCACGGCGTCGCGACGCCCCCACGACCGCCTTGCAAACAGGGAGACGAGAGTGCTCGAACAAAGCGCTACCCGCGAAATAGGCGCTGGCCGCGTGCTTGGCTCCACCGCCGACCATTCCCATAATGGTGACATGCAACGTGAAGTCATCTCAGCCGAACTGCTGGAGCTACTGCACACCGCCGCCGAGCGCGAAGCGTCCGATATCCATCTCGTCGCCGACTACCCGCCCGTGCTCCGCGTGCATGGGAATCTGGAGGAGATCAGCGACGAACCCTTTGACGCCGACGAGCTCGAGCGCATGCTCTGGTCGATCGTGCCCGAGCGCTTTCAGCCCCGCTTCGCCCGCCGCAAGAGCTTCGACAGCTCCCTCTCCATCACCCACGACGGCTCGCCCTATCGCTTCCGGGCCAACGTCTACCTTGTCCACGGCACCTGGGCGGCCTGCCTACGCCACATCCCCAACAAGATCCCGACCTTCGATTGGCTCGGCTTCCCCGAGGAGCTCGCCGAACGGCTCGTCGCGCACCCCAGCGGCCTGATCATCCTCACCGGCGTCACCGGCTCCGGCAAAACCGCCTCACTCGCCGCCATCATCGACTACCTCCGCAAGCGCGGCAACTACCACGTCCTCACCGTCGAGGAGCCGGTCGAGTACGTGCACGAGCCCGGCGGCGGCAGCCTCGTCACCCAACGCGAGGTCGGCCGCGACGTGGACTCCTTCGCCGAGGGACTCAAGTACGGCCTGCGACAGGACCCGGACGTGATCCTAGTCGGCGAAATCCGCGATGGCGAAACCGCCCAGATGGCCATCAGCGCCGCGGAGACCGGCCACCTGATCCTCACGACCCTGCACACGCGCGACGCCAAGGGTGCCCTGACGCGGCTGGTCGATCTGTTTCCCTACGAGTCGCAGGAGGACATCCGCAAGCAGTTGGCCATGAGCCTGCGCGCCGTCGTCGCCCAGCACCTGCTGCCGTCAGCGGTCGAGGGCGAAAAACGCGTGCTCGCCCTCGAGGTGCTCCACTGCACCCAGCAGGTCCAGGCCGGCATCCGACAGGCCAAGATCGAGTCGCTCGACTCGGCGATCCAGACGGGCAAGCGTGGCGGCATGCTCACGCTCGACGAGGACCTCCAACGGCTGGTCAAGCTCGGCAGGCTCACGGTCGAAACTGCCCGCCGCTACGCCAAAGACCCCACCACAATCACCCCGCCCACCACCACCCAGGAATGGTAGTGGCCGACGGCCCATCGGCCGTTCCAGGTGGAGAATGTACCGGCCGGTGCAGGGCCCGGCCGCTACACGGCCGCTTCCTGACGGGCGCGGCTCGGAGCGCTCCGCGCCCCGCTCGTCCGCGGACAAACGGCGCAGCAGCGCCACGCGCAAGCTTGACAGTTCCGCGCGTCCGACCAAGAATAAAGGCAAGGAATCTCGCATACGAAACGGGCAATCCGGCGCGGGCAGCGTCGCGCCGGGGCGCCCGGTTATTTGGTCCAGGAGACCTGTCCGATGGAACAGCCCTCATCGCATCTGAAGATCAGGCGAGCCAACGGCGTGTCGGTCGTCGAGTTCGCAGACCGCAAGATCCTCGAAGAGCTTTCGATCCAGGAGATCGGCGAAGAGCTCCGTCAGTTGGTCGAATCGGAAGCGGGCATCAAGCTGCTCTTGAACTTCAAAAACGTCGATCACCTTTCCAGCGCCGCCCTGGGCATGCTCATAACCCTCAACAAGAAGATCAAAGAGCACAACGGGAAGTTGAAGCTCTCGGATATCAATCGGCAGATCTTCGAGGTGTTCAAGATCACCCGGCTCAACCGGGTCTTCGACATCCACGAAACCTCCCAGCAGGCCCTGGCCGGTTTTCAGAGCTGACCGGCGGGGCGTGGGAGTGTGCGACGGCCCGACGGTACATCCATGAGCGTGCCCGAAGACTTTAGCGTGGACGAAGCCAGCCTGGCCGAGCTGGTCGCCCCCAGCGACCTGCGCAGCGCCAAAGCCTCGGGAGACCGCATCCTGGCCGAGCTCGCCCGGCACAAGTACGACAGCGATACCATCTTTGCCATCAAGCTGGCCCTCGAAGAGGCCCTGGCCAACGCCATAAAGCACGGCAACCGCAACGACCCGAGTAAGCACATCGTCATCCGGTTCCACATCGGCGACGAGCACGCCGCGATCATGGTGCGTGACGAGGGCAACGGCTTTCGTCCCAACGCCATCCCGGACCCGACCGCCAACACTAATCTCGAACGGCCGTACGGCCGTGGCATCATGCTGATGTACGCCTACATGACCAAGGTACACTTCAACGAAGCGGGCAACGAAGTATGGATGTTGAAGGAAAACCCGACGAGACCCCCGGCGAAGTCGAAATCCCGTTCTCTGAGGCGCTGAACCTCTCCGTACGGCGGGAGGGCAACGCCCACGTGGTGACTCTGCGCGGGGCGACCCACCTGGGCGAGGCCGAAGAGCTCAACGCGCAACTGTCCCAGCTCATCCAGCCCGCGTATCCGCATCTGATCCTGGATATGTCCGAGCTGGAATTCCTCGGCTCGGTGGGCCTCAACGCGATC
>JAUWXH010000193.1 GCA_030616465.1 Planctomycetota bacterium
CGTTCGCCGGATACGACGTCATCGACGAAGTCCACCGCGGCGGGCAGGGCGTGGTCTTCCGAGCGATCCAGAAGGCCACTCGGCGAGAGGTCGCGATCAAGGTCCGGCGAGAAGGGCCGTTCACCAGCCAAGCAGACGCGGCCCGCTTCGACCGCGAGGTGCAGGTCCTGGGCCTGCTCAATCACCCGAACATCGTCGCGATCCACGACACCGGCGTCGCCGCCGGTAGCCACTATTTCGTGATGGACTACGTCAGCGGTCAGCCGCTGGATGTCTTCATGGCCCGCGGCGACCGGTCGATCGAGGAAACTCTGCGGCTGTTCGCCAAGATCTGCGCGGCGGTCAACGCGGCCCACCTGCGCGGCGTCATTCACCGCGACCTCAAGCCGAGCAATATCCTCATCGACGACGAGGGCGAGCCGCAGATCCTGGATTTCGGCTTGGCCAAGGTGGCGACCGGCACGGCGGACGGGTGCGACATCACGCTGACCGGGCAGTTTGTGGGCTCGCTCCCGTGGGCGTCGCCCGAGCAGGCGGAGGGCAAGCAGGCCAAGGTCGATATGCGTACCGACGTGTACTCGCTGGGCGTGATTCTGTACCAGATGCTGACGCGCCGGTTCCCCTATGAGGTGGTCGGGAACATGCGCGACGTGATCGACAACATATTGACCGCCGAGCCGACCCGGCCGAGCACGATCCGCAAGCAGATCAACGACGAAGTCGAGACGATCGCGCTCAAATGCCTGCAAAAGGAGCGCGAGCGCCGTTACCAGACCGCCGGCGAACTGGCCCGCGACGTGAGCCGCTACCTCAATGGCGAGCCGATCGAAGCCAAGCGCGACTCAGCCGCCTACGTTCTCCGCAAGCAGTTGAAACGCTACAAGCTCCCCTTAACGATCGCGGCCGCCTTCGTCCTCGTCGTCACCGTCGGCTTCGCAGTCTCGCTGACGTTCTGGCGCCAAGCCGAAACGCAGGCAGATATCGCCCAAGCGGTCAACGAATTCCTCAACGAAGATCTTCTGGCCCAAGCCGATCCGATCAAGGGGCCGGACCGCGACATCAAGCTGCGCGAGGTGCTCGACCGGGCCGCCGAGCGGATCGAAGGGCGGTTCGAGGACCAGCCTCTCGTCGAGGCGGCCATCCGCACCGCACTTGGACGCACGTACTCCAGCCTGGGCGAGTACGAGGCGGCCGAGGCGCACCTGGCCGAGGCAGTTGAGCTGCAACGGGCCAAGCTGGGGGAAGAACACTCGGACACGCTGATCTCGATGAACCTCCTCGCGGGGGTCTACGTTAGGCAGGGTCGCCATGACGAGTCTGAGGCCCTCTACCTCAAATCGTTGGAGCTCATGCGCCGCGTACTGGGCGACGAACACGCGCACACGCTGAGCGCGATGAACGAAGTCGCCGGGCTGTACGTGCGGCAGGGCCGCCACGACGAGGCCGAGCAGCTGCACCTCAAGACGTTGGACATCATGCGCCGCGCACTGGGCGACGAACACTCGCACACGCTGACCGCGCTGACCAACCTCGGGTTCCTTTACTATAGACAGGGGCGGTACGACGAGGCCGAGCCGCTGTACCTCGAGACGTTGGAGATCAGGCGGCATGTGCTGGGTGAAGAACACCCGCACACCTTGTTCTCGATGAACAACCTCGGGGTGCTCTACGACAACCAGGGACGCTACGGCGAAGCCGAGCCGCTGCTCCTCAAGACGTTGGAACTCAGGCGCCGCGTGCTCGGCGAAGAGCACCCGGACGCGCTAAGCACGATGAACGACCTCGGATTGAGCTACCAAAGGCAGGGTCGTTACGACGAAGCCGAGCCGCTGTTCCTCAAATCGCTGGAGTTCATGCGGCGCGTGCTGGGCGAGGAACACCCGGGCACGCTCAGCTCGATAAACAACCTGGCCGGGTTGTACTGGTCCCAGGGTCGCTACGAGAAGGCCGAGCCACTCTTCATCCAGTCGTTGGAGCTTAGCCGGCGTGCGCTGGGCGACGAACACCCGGACACGCTGGTCACGATGACCAATCTTGGCCTGCTCTACTACAGTCAGGGGCGGTACGACGATGCCGAGCCGCTGCAACTCAAGACGCTGGAGCTCATGCACCGCGTGCTGGGCGAAGAACACCCGCACACGCTGAGCGCGATGACCAACCTCGGGTTGGTCTATTACATGCAGGGCCGTTACGAGGAAGCCGAGCCGCTGTTCGTCAGGAAGTTGGAGCTTAGCCGGCGTGCGCTGGGCGAAGAGCACCCCGACACGCTGACCTCGATGGACCACCTCGCGGCGGTCTACCGCAGACAGGGGCGCCATGAGGAGTCTGAGGCCCTCTACCTCAAGTCGTTGGAGCTCATGCACCGTGTGCTGGGTGAAGATCATCCGGACACGCTGAACTCAATAAACAACCTCGGGATGTGCTACAAGGACCAGGGACGCTACGCCGATGCGGAGCCGCTGTTGATCAAGGCGTTGAAGCTCAGCCGGCGTGTGCGGGGGGAAGAACACCCGGACACGCTAATCAAGATGGACAACCTCGCGGCGCTCTACAAGAGCCAGGGACGGTACGGTGAAGCCGAGGCGCTGCTCCTGGAGACGTTGAAGCTCAGGCGCGGGGTGCTGGGCGAAGAGCACCCGGACACGCTGAGTGCGATGAACAAGCTCGCGTCGCTCTACCGCAGTCAGGGGCGATACGACGAGGCCGAGCCGCTGTGCCGCGAAGTGCTGGCCCTGCGTCGGAAGCTGCTGGGTGAAGAACACCCGCACACGGCAGCCGCGCTCGCCGTTCTGGGCTCATGTCTGCTCAAGCTGGAAAGACATGAAGAGGCCGAGCCACTGCTCCGTGAGTCTCTGGAGATATGCCAAGCCCAACTCGCGCCAGATGACTGGCGCTGCTTCTTCGCGACCAGTCTTCTGGGCGGATCCCTCTCCGGCCAAGGCGAGTTCGAGCGGGCCGAACCGTTGCTGCTGGACAGCTACATCGGTTTGCAGGATAGCCCAGACGTGCCAGCGGACCGCCTGCGTGGAGGCATTAAGCGCATCGTCGATCTCTACGAAGCCTGGGACGCTGCCGAGCCGGGGAAGGGCTACGCCGAAAAGGCCGCCGAATGGCGCGCGAAGTTGCCGGCAACTCAGCCAACGCCGACGGAAGAGCAACCCACCTCCGGCGAGGAGTAAGGGGGCGCCTGCTTCTACTGTAGCGTCCACCCCCCGTGGTGGACGTAGATACGTGATGCATGCCGGGAACGGACTCCCTCTGTGCCCGGTGCGAGAAGGGATTCTCGCACCAGCATGTGGCTTTCCTCACTTCGTAGCGCGGACGCATTTGCCTTATACTCCCACACCATACTTGCGTGACGCACTGACGCGAGTGTCTTGGAGCCGAGTAGAGCCATGAGCAGCAGTCCTGACAAACGTTGCTACATCGGTATCGACGTCGGCACCGGCAGCGTTCGGGCCGGGGTCTTCGACGGCAACGGCAAGATGCTGGCGGCCGCCACACGCGAAATCCAGATCTGGCGACCGGAAGCCGATTTCGTCGAGCAGTCCTCGGATGACATCTGGCGGGCGGTTCGCGCCGCGGTCAAGCAGGCGCTGGCCGACGCCGACGTCAAGCCCGAGCACGTGCGCGGTCTCGGCTTCGACGCGACCTGCTCGCTGGTGGTGCTCGACGCCGACGATCAGCCCGTCACCGTCAGCCCCAGCGGCAGCGACGAGCAGAACGTCATCGTCTGGATGGACCACCGCGCGATGGACCAGATGCACCGCATCAACGCCACCAGGCACGATGTGCTCAAGTATGTCGGCGGCACGATCTCGCCGGAGATGCAGTCGCCCAAGCTGCTGTGGCTGAAGGAGATTCTGCCGCAAACCTGGCAGCGCGCGGCGCGTTTCTTCGATCTGCCCGACTGGCTGGTCTACCGTGCGAGCGGCCACGACACGCGCTCGCTGTGCTCGACGGTCTGCAAGTGGACCTATCTCGGTCACGAAGAGGCGCGCACGAAAGGCAGCGTCGGCCGGTGGGACGAGACGTTCTTCCGCCGAGTCGGCCTCGCCGATCTGGTGGACGAAGGTTACCGGCGCATCGGCACACGCGTCCGACCGATGGGCGAGCCGGTCGGCAAGGGGCTGACCGAGAAGGCTGCCGGCGAGCTGGGGCTCAGACCCGGCACGCCGGTGGGTGTCTCGATCATCGACGCGCACGCCGGCGGCCTCGGCCTGCTCGGCGCCCCGCTCGATGGCAAGACGCCCGCGCAGGTGGATCTCGAGACGCGTCTGGCGCTGATCGGCGGCACCTCCAGTTGCCACATGACCGTTTCACGTGAAGCACGCTTCATTCCCGGCGTGTGGGGGCCGTATTACTCGGCGATGATCCCCGGCATGTGGCTGACCGAGGGCGGACAGTCGGCCACCGGGGCCCTGGTCGATCACGTGATCTTCGCGCACGCCCGCGCGGCCGAGCTGCAACGGGAAGGGAAGTCGAGCGGCCAGACTGTCTACGAACTGCTCAATCAGCGCCTCGACAGACTTGCGCAGACGCTGGTGCGAGATGAGACGCTGGTGCGAGATTCCAATCTCGCACCAGCCGCACAGCTCACGCGCGAGCTGCACGTATTGCCGTATTTTCATGGCAACCGTTCGCCACGCGCCGACGCCACGCTGCGCGGGATGATCTCCGGGCTGACGCTCGGCGACACCGCAGATGATCTGGCGCTGCTCTACCTGGCGACCATCCAGGCCATCGCTCACGGCACCCGCCACATCATCGACACGCTCAACGCGCAGGGCTATCGCATCGAGACGGTCTTCGCCTGCGGGGGCGGCACGAAAAACCCGGTGTTCCTGCGCGAGCACGCCGACATCACCGGCTGCACGCTCATCCTGCCGCGCGAGCCGGAGGCCGTGCTGCTCGGCTCGGCAATTCTCGGTGCGGTCGCGTCCGGCGACTGCGGGTCGGTGCTGGAGGCGATGACGAGGATGAACGTCGCGGGTGAGGCCATCAGACCCGCCGGCGGTAACGTCAAACGCTACCACGACGCCAAGCACCGCGTCTTCCAGCGCATGTACGACGATTTCACGTCGTACCGCGGCCTGATGGAAAGCTGAACACGGGCTGCCGGGCTATGCCCGGGCGAGAAACGGCGGCCCGGGGGGGTGCCTTGTCC
>JAUWXH010000351.1 GCA_030616465.1 Planctomycetota bacterium
GTCAGGCGCGTTTCGGCCGGGCTGACCCGCGGCGCCGTGGTCGAGGTCCAGTTTTCACACGACGAGGGCCGCTACTGCTTCAAGACCCAGGTCCGGGGCCGTGCCGCCCGACGCCTACCCGGAAGGGGGCTCGTCTCGGCACTTGTGCTCAGTCTCCCGCTGCGCGTCGAGCGCAAGCAGCAACGGGCCGGCTTCCGCACCTCCCTGGCCGCGCTCGACCCGCCCCTCCAGGCACGTTGCACCAGCATGATCGGACGCGACATTGGCTTCGCCCTGCGCATTACCAACGTCTCTCCTGGCGGCTTGGGCGGGACCACCACGGACCCGGTGGCCAGCCGCGTCAGCGTCGGTGATCTGTTCTGGGCCGAGTTCGCCCTGCCGGGCGATAAGCGGAAAACCGAGCTCGTCGTCCGGCTCGCGTACTACCACACCACTCGCCGGCCCGAAGGCCAACGGACGCGGCTCGGTTGCGCGTTTTGCCCGACCGACGACCCCATCACCCACCAGGACAACCTGCGCCGGCTCGAGCGTTTCATCCGCGAGCAACAACAGGCCACGCCGGAACGTGCTGTGGCGACACCGGTACGGAGGCGGTGAAGCAATGCTCTTAGGAATGGATCTAACCCCGCGTCAGGCAGCCCGCGTCCTCGAACAGGCCTTGCGAAACCGGGCCGAGCTCGAAATCGAGCCCCGCAACGCCACCGACGACCAACTACTCTGCGGCCGACTGACCGGACGCGAGGGCGACCTGCTACGTGTGGACCTCCCCGACCGCGACCCGGCCACGCCGCTCTCGGCCCTGGTGGGCGCGTTCTGCGACGTCCGCACGGCCCTTTCGGGCGAGCTGTACATGTTCTCGACCTGTGTGATGGACGTCAGCGACGCCAGCGTCCCGCAGCGCCTCCTGCTCGCCGTCCCGCAGACGCTCCAGGTGGCCAATCGCCGCCGCTTCGAGCGCAGAACCCCGCGCAGCTGGGCCCAGGTCTATCTGTCCGGCGGCCCCATCGACGTCCCCCAGGCCGGCCCGATACTGAGCATCAGCCCCACCGGCCTGGCCTGCCGCGTGGTGCAGCCGCAGCTCGATGACGTCCTGCTCATCGGCGACGTAATACGGGTGAGCTTCAGGTTGCCCGACCACGCCGAGTCCTTCGAGCTGCCGGTCACGGTTTGCAACAAGAGCCTGGCCCGTGACAAGAGCTATCTCGACCTCGGCCTCGAATTCAACCGCGAACCTGCCGACCCGACCGCCCAACAGGCGCTCGAGCGCCTACGGATGTTTCTCTCTGACCCGGCAACCGACACGACGACGGACGGTAAGCCATGAAGCCGCGACGCATCCTAACACTGCAAGACACGAGCGAGATCCTAGACTTTGCCACTCGCGAAAAAGCCCTGGCGGTCGTTACCGTCCAGCAGGACGGCAGTTGGCAAAGCCTGAAATGTCGCTTCCTCGAACAAGATCCCAAACAGCGCTTCTTCGTCCTGGATTATCAGTCCCCCAGCGACAAGCCCCTGCCGAGCCTGCGTGCCGGGCAGTACGTCGGCGTCAGCTTCCGCCGCAAAAGTCGAAAGGTCCTCTTCCCCACCGTTGTCGAGGCCACCGGCTCGTTTCTACTCGATGACGGCTCCAACATCCCCGCCGTCCGTTTCCGCTGGCCCGAATCCATGACCGAGCTCCAGCGCCGGGCCTATTACCGCACGCCGGTCCCCAACGGCGCCAACCTCCTGGCAAACCTCTGGGCCGGCGGACGCTCCGTGCGCGCCGCCGTCCAGGAGAGTACCCTCCACGTAATCACCGGAGAGGCCAAGGACGTCTCCTGTGGCGGCGCACTGATCCAACTCAACCAGCTTTCCCCACCGAACTGGACCGCGGACGCAACGGTCGGCGTCGAACTGCACCTGCCCGACGGACGCCCCCCGTTGCTGACGGACGCCTACTACCGCGGCGCCCGCCACGACCCGCCCGGGAGCTTGTGCCTCGCGATCCAGTTCGTCGGATTGGAGCTCATGCTGGACGGCCAGACCGTCCTGCAACGCATCACCCACTGTGTACAGCAGTTCAACCGGCTGACCTTTGCCACCCAGCCACGCAGCGCAGACCACCGCTTCAGGGAGTGATTGCCCGCCCGCTCAACCGATCACCGCCGCAACGCAGCTCACGTTCGTCTGCGTCTCGAAGTCCGCGGCCTGGTGATACGCCAGCACCCGGCAGGCCCGGTTCGGCAGTGCCCGCAGCGCGGCGTAAACGCAGCCCGCGCTGCAAATCCGCGTCGGATTCCCTGCCACGCGCAGCGCCTCAACGAACTCGCCCTCTCTCCGCTCCTCCAGCAGCGACAGCAACGCCCGGTCGCGCCGCGCGACCTGCTCGAGAAACTCCGGCGTCAAGCGCTCCGGGTCGCCGAACCGCTGACCGACGTGGCTGAGATCCGCCCCGGCGATCACCACGGTCGGCCGATCGGCTTCGGCGATGAGCTCGCCCAGAGCATCCGCAAAGTCGCCCAGGTCCGGCCCGTGGCTGTCGCCCGCCGCCTGAGCCGTCGGACCGCACGGATCGGGGCACAGCACCGGCACAATCTCGAAGCGACCCTGGTCGGCACACACCTGCAACACGTGTACCTGGAGTTCGACCGAGTGTTCGAGGTCGTGGTCGAATTCGTCTTCGCAGATCGGACCGCCCAGCCGCTGCTCGATGCGCTCAATGAACGCCCGATCGGTTGTCACCAGCCCCAGCGGCGTCTGAAAGTCCTTGCGCGTCGCCACGACCGACGGCGCCCGGCCGGCGTGGTTCGTGCCAAGGATCACGTACCGTTCCGCCCCCCCAGCTTCCCGCAGCGCCCCGTACGCCCGGGCATAGCACGGCCCCCCACGCCGATAGTCCAGATGAGGAGCGATGATCCCACACACCTGCCCGTCGGAAGCCCCCGCCCCACCTGCCAGCATCTGCTCGATCTCGGTTCGCAGCGCGTGGGCGTCCGGGTAGCGATCCCGACTCCCACGCACCGGCGCCGCACGGTAGGCCGCCTTCCGTGCCGCATACGCCTGCGCGAACCGCTCGTTGTCCAGCAGCAGCGCTTCGTCCAGAGTGGCCAACAGCCTGTCGAACTGCTCGGGCGCCAGCGGTTGACCGAACTGTCGCCGAAACGCTTCCTGGACCTCCCCACGCGAGTGCTGTCCGTCCAGGTGGGCCAGCACGAAGTAGCACGGCAGTGAAACCGCCACCGGCCCCGACGCGATCCGCGCGTGATCGTGCAGCGCGAAGTACAGCTCATTGTCGCTATTGCGGAAGGGCGTAACGTCGAGCGATCGCAACGCCGGCAGCTTCTCGTTACTCTCCATCCCTACCCGCCTCACCGACGACTTCCATCGCCCAACAGGTTCGCGATCCCCAGAACAAGTGTACCCCCGATCGGCCCGGCACATGATCGAAAACAAACCGCAACGCCGCGATT
>JAUWXH010000355.1 GCA_030616465.1 Planctomycetota bacterium
ATCGACGAATGCGGCCAGAAACAGAGGGGATATTCTGATTCTCTCGCCCCTGCCAGCGGCTCGTTCGGGCAGGAGTTCGACGAGCTGCGGCTTGCTCAGCTGCCGGGGCCGGATTGGGACTTGCGGATTGCCCGGACGAGCTTCTCGTAGACTTCCTGCGGATGAGCCACGTGCTCCCAGACGATAGGAAGAGCGTCCTCAGCGGTCGGCGTCAGCTCGATCGAGCCGAGTTGCAGTAGCCGCTGGTACCAGGCCGCCACCGGTCGGGCCTGTGAGATCCGCTTCAGCGGGCACGCGGCGGCCTCCACGCGCAGAACGCCGTGGAAACGCATCACACGCCGGTTGGTGAGCACGTACAGTCGGCTGGCCCACTGCAAGGCCGCCACGGCCACGCGCGCAACCGCCACGAGCACGAGCACGAGGAACACGACCGAGCCTGCTGACGGCCACGCCGCCGGCTGGGCGACGGCCAGCACCGTCGCCACCACCCCGACCCCGACGACCCAGTTGAACGAGACCACCGGAATGTACCACAGGGACGGCTTGATCGAGAACTGGACGATCTCGTCGCCGTCCAGCAGCTCGAGCTTAGCGGCGGCGGCTTTCTCAGCGGCCGCGGCCGGAGCCGCGTCTACGTGCATCGCGTCCAGGCTGTCTTCCGGGCTCATGGCATCAACTCCGCCCGCAGCACGCCGATATGCGGATAGTTGCGGTAGAGGTCGCCGAAGTCCAGTCCGTAGCCGACCACAAACAGGTCCTCGATGTCGAAGCCGACGAAGTCAACGCGCAGGTCCGGTGGGGCCTTGCCGGGTTTGCGGAGGAAGACGGCGGTCTGCAGGCTGGCCGGTTCACGCCGGCGGATCATTTCCTGAACGTGCCGCAGCGTGCGACCGGTATCGAGGATGTCGTCCACGATCAGCACGTGGCGGTCGCGGACGTCGCCAGCCAGCTCCATAAGGATTCTGGGTTCGCCGGCGGTCACCGAGCGGCCCGGGTAGGTGGACAACTGCACCACCGCGATCTTCATTTTCATGGGCAGCTCGCGGATCAGGTCGGCCAGGAAGATGATCGAGCCGGCCAGGATCGGCACGATAGTCAGCCCGCGCTCGTGGTGTGCGTAGCCCGCGGCGATTTCGGCTGCCAGCGTTCGCACACGGGCCTGGATCTGTTCCCGGTGCAGCAGGATTCTGGCGACATCGTCGTCCATGGGCCCATTATAGACCTGCCCCGCAAGCGGCACAGTCGCCGACGGACGCGCCCGCCCGCCGGAGCCGGCGAGATCGGGTTGCAGCGCACGCTTAGCTTTCTGCGGTGAAATCCTTGACCCCTACTTTCTCGAGGAAGTGGAGAACGTCCACACCGTCCAGGTCTCTGGCCAATGCCTCCATGAACAGTCCGACCGCGTTCAGGCGCTGGCGTGCCAGCTCCCGGGTCGCCTCGAACCGCAGCCCGTTGTTGATCCGCACCTCCCAGTAGTCGTATTCCTGCTGACGACGCCAACTGGCCACGAGCTGATCGAGCGGCCGACCTTCCGCCTGATACTGCCGGAACTGACGCAGCAAGCACATCACGCCGATTTCGTCGAGGTTCTCGGCGTCGGCCAGCACCTGCGACTCCACCAGCGTGGTGTATCGGTCGTTGCATTGACGGATGGCTTCGGCCGCCAGGCTGACCGTGTCGGCGTCGAACAGGTGGGCGGCATGTTCTTCCAGCAGGGCGGCCCCGAGAACTCGTTGCGTATCGTTGGTGGGGCGGCCCAGCACCTGCCAATGGCTGATTTGCGCCTCGCGCACCTGCACGGCCCAGCCGGCGTCATGAAACAGCCCGGCCAGGGCAACGGCATTCTGGTGGGGTGGGGTGTCGGCAAGTTCCGGCAGCTTGCCCAGCATGCGGGCAAGCTGCATAACCCGTCGGCTGTGTTCCCACAGCCACAGGTCGGCCCGGTTTTGTCCGTTTCGCAGAACGAGTAGCTCGCGTGCCTGAGCGGCGGCCCGATCAAGGGGTCTCACGTCCTGCTCCGTTCTCCCGATTCGTCCGGCCCGCGGGGCAAACGGCGAGCCGAGACGTACGCCCTTTCCCTGTGCAATTCTTAGTTTATCGGTCCGCACGCGAACCCGCAAGCCGCACGGGGGATTCCCGCGTGACCGATGTGGGCCTGCCGGCCTGCGGGCTTGGCCGCGAAAGAAAACGCCAATGCCAACTGGTCCTTACGCCGATGATACCTCAGAGCACTACGCTGACCGTGCGCAAGAAAGGATCGGCCATGCCGCTGTTTCGGACTTCCGACACGACGGAAGCCACGGCGCTGAACGCGGGGGAGGCTGCGCTCCCGCCGCATTTGCAGAAGGCCTTGTCATGCTTGACGCAGATCAGCTCGCTCCCCGAGATCACCACGCGCATCGTCGAGGTCGTCGAGGACCCCCGGTCCACTGCCAACGAGATGCACGAGATCGTTAAACACGACCCGGCCCTGGCCACCAAAATCCTGAAGGTCGTCAACTCCGCCTTCTACGGACTCCCCGCCCAGATCGCCAGCCTCGACCGGGCCATCGTCATGTTGGGGCTCAGCGCCATCAAGAACATCGCATTGGCAGCCTCGCTCTCGCGGCTCTTCCGCCCCGGGACGATTTCCGCTCAATTCGCGGCGCGCGACCTGTGGACGCACTGCATCAGCGTCGGCGTGTGTGCCCGGATGCTGATCGAGCCGAGGCACGTTCGGGCGGAAGAGGCTTTTGTCGCCGGTCTGGTACACGACATGGGCCTGCTGGTCGAGTATCAGCTCTTCCCGGACAAGCTCAAGACTGTTGCCGACCAGTGCGAGGATTCCTCGAAAGACTTCTGCGAGCTGGAGCAGAGCGTCATCGGGGCGGATCACCAGGCCTTCGGAGCGGCGGTTGCGGCCAAGTGGAAGTTCCCGCCGGCGTTACGCTACGCGATCGCCTACCACCACAATCCGACCGTGCTCAAGCCGGAGTTCCAGAAGTTGGCCACCCTCATCTTCGTGGCCGACACGATTTGCTGCCAGAACCAGTTGGGCTTCTGGCTGACCGGCAGGTCCCACATCCTGACCGAGGACATGCTGTTCATGATCGGAGTCACCCAGCGGCAAGTACACCATATCGTCGAGGAGCTCCCCCAGCGGATCGCGGAAACGGAGGACATGTACTCGGATTAACGTTGCCGCCGCTGGGCCTCGTCGGGCGATCCGGTCGCACTCGTTGCCGGCCACCCGTCTACGGGCCGACTGTCTGGATCGTCGGCTCGGTCGTGCGTGGGCCGACGAACGCCTTGATCATCTCCACGATCCGCTGTTGCCGTTCGGCGCTGTACCTGGGCCCCGCCCGATCGTCGATGCCGCCGAAGTAACGCAGCAGCGGAATGCCGGCCGCCAGGTCCTCGACGTACCCGCCGAAGATCTCACTCCGCCAGCGC
>JAUWXH010000183.1 GCA_030616465.1 Planctomycetota bacterium
CAATGCCGAGCAGAAGCTGCGTCGCAAGGGGCTGGACGCGATCGTGCTCAACCGGCCGGAGGCGATCGGCGCCGAGCGAGCCGCGGTCGAGATACTGGTACGCGGCCAGCGCTGGCAGGCCGTCCCCGCCACACGGAAGTCCCGCCTAGCGACGCGGCTGATTCGGCTCGTCGAGCAACTACACGCGGCGCACAAGCCGTGAGGCCCGCATCGCCGCCGGTTTCGACCGGGCTTCCCACGTCTCGGCTCCGGGAGCGGTCCCGAGCCGCGCGTGTGTTTGCCAACCGCTTTCGGGCGGCGTAGCATCGTAGCGACCCAAGCGGTCGCCAGGATCGGAGGCCCGAAGAGATGCCCCCAGCCAAGGCGGAAGGCCCGCCGTTCGTTCACCTGCACGTGCATACGGACTATTCGCTGCTGGACGGTGCCTGTCGCATCCGCGACCTGGTCGCCGCCTGCAAGCGCATGGACATGCCCGCGGTCGCCGT
Source organism: Planctomycetota bacterium (assembly GCA_030616465.1). Taxonomy (GTDB): domain Bacteria; phylum Planctomycetota; class Phycisphaerae; order UBA1845; family Fen-1342; genus JAUWXH01. Next base: position 486 of record JAUWXH010000183.1, read on the forward strand.
CACCGACCACGGAAACCTGTTCGGTGCCATCGAGTTCTACACCGCCGCCCGCGCGGCCGGCGTCAAACCGATCATCGGCTGCGAGGTCTACATGGCCCCCGGCGATCGGCGCGAACGGGAGGCCCGCGGCCTGCGCGAGGCCAGCTACCATCTGCTGCTGCTGGCCGCGAACCTGGTCGGCTACCGCAACCTGATCAAGCTGGCCAGCCTGGCCTATCTCGAGGGCTTCTACTACAGGCCGCGGATCGACAAGCAGGTGCTGCGCGAGTTTTCCGAGGGGCTGATCTGCACGAGCACTTGTCTGGGCGGTGAGATCCCCACGGCGCTCATGCGGGCCGACGCCGCCGCTGCCAAGGCCGTCGCCGAGCAATACCTCGACATCTTCGGGCCCGACCGCTTCTTCATCGAGCTCCAGGACCACGGCATGGAGGAGCAACGGCGCATCAACCCCGAGCTGAACGATCTCGCCCGCCGGCTCGGCGTAGGGACGGTCGCCACGAACGACGTGCACTACCTCACGCACGAGGACGTCGAGGCACACGACGTGCTCTGCTGCATCGCGACGCGCGCCCGCGTCAACGAGGAAAACCGCTTCAAATTCGCCACTGACCAGTTCTACCTCAAGTCGCCCCAGGAGATGGCCGCGGCTTTGTCCGACTATCCCGACGCCCTGGCCAACACGCTACGCATCGCCGAGCTGTGCAACCTCGAGTTCGACTTCTCAAAGCGCTTCGCCCCGGTCTTTCGACCTCCCGAAAAGAAGACCGCGGACGAATACCTGCGCGAGCTGGTCTATGCCGGTGCCCGCGAGCGCTACGGCGAGATCTCCGACGAGCTCCGCGAACGGATCGACTACGAGCTGGCGGTGATCCGCGACAAGGGCTTTAGCGGGTATTTTCTGATCGTCTGGGACTTCGTGCGTTACGCGCACGAGCAGGGCATTCCCGCCGTGGCCCGCGGCAGCGGGTGCAGCACGGTCGTCGGCTACTGCCTGCGGATCAGCGCGGTCGATCCGCTGCGCTACGGGCTCTATTTCGAGCGCTTCATGGACCCCGAGCGCGACGAGATGCCCGACATCGACATCGACATGTGCCAGGTCCGTCGCCAGGAGGTGATCAACTACGTGCGCGAGAAATACGGGCACGTGGCCCAGATCATCACCTTCGGGCGGCTCAAGGCGCGGGCGGCCATTCGCGACATCTGCCGGGCACTGGACGTCTCGCTTTCCCAAGCCGACCGCATCGCCCGCCTCGTCCCCGAAGAGCTCAAGATGACCATCGACAAGGCTCTGGAGCGTGAGCCCGAGCTGCGCCGGCTCTACCACGAGGACGAGACGATCCGCAGGGTTATCGATCTGGGCCGCCGGCTGGAGGGCCTGGCCCGGCACGCGTCGGTGCACGCCGCCGGCGTCGTCATCGCCGACAAACCCCTCGACCAGTTGGTCCCACTCCACAAGGCTCCCGACACCGACGATGTCACCACCCAGTTCGAGGGTCACACGGTCGAGCGGGTCGGCCTGCTCAAGATGGATTTCCTCGGGCTGCGCACGCTCTCACAGATACACCTGGCGTGCCAACTGGTTCGCAAACACCACGGCGTCAGCGTCGACCTCGAACACCTCGACCTCGAAGACCCCAAAGTCTACGAGTTGCTCGCCCGCGGAGAGACACGCGGCGTCTTTCAGTTCGAGTCCAGCGGCATGCGCGACGTGTTGATGAAGATGAAGCCCAACCGCATCCAGGACCTCATCGCCGCCAACGCCCTCTTCCGGCCCGGGCCGATGGGCTACATCGACCAGTACGTGGCCCGCAAGCACGGCCGCGAGAAATGGGACACGCCCCACCCGGCCATGACCGAGGTCTTGCAGGAGACCTACGGCATCATGGTCTACCAGGAGCAGGTCTCGCGGCTGGTCAACCGCCTCGGCGACGTGCCGCTGCGTCGCGCCTTCCGCCTGGCCAAGGCCATCTCCAAGAAGAAGACGGCCATGATCGACGCCGAGCGCGAGCCGTTCCTGGAAGGTGCCGGCAAGAACGGGGTGCGGCGGGAGGTAGCCGAGCGGATATTCGCCGACATCCTTCAGTTCGGCGGCTACGCGTTCAACAAGGCCCACTCGACCGGCTACGCGGTGGTGGCGTTCCAGACCGCGTATCTGAAGACCTACTACCCGGTCGAGTTCATGGCGGCGGTCATGACGTACGAGAGCGGGACCACTTCCAAGATCGCGGAATACATCGACGAGTGTCGTCGTGTGCGGCAGCCGGACGGTTCGGTCGGCATCCCCGTCAAGCCCCCGGACATCAATGAGAGCGATGAGGCCTTCACCGTCATCTACCCGGAGGCCCGGAGGCACGAAGGCACGAAGGTACGAAGGGGGAGGGATGAAGGGACGGAGGGACGCAGGGACGAAGGGGAAGAGCCGCGGGCTTCAGCCCGCGCGGAGCCCAGCCCCCGGCGCGGGCACATCCGCTTCGGGCTGGCGGCGATCAGCGGCGTCGGGCACAAGGCCGTGCAGGCCATCCTCGACGCCCGTCGCGAGGGCGGCCGCTTCCGCGACATCTACGACTTCTGCGAGCGCGTGGATCTCACCTGTGCCAACAAGTCCGCGATCGAAGCCCTCGTCAAAGCCGGCGCGTTCGACGGCACCGGCGCGATGCGCCGCGCGCTGATGGAGGTTCTGGAAAAGGCCATCGAGTTGGGTCAGGAGGCCCAGCGTGACCAGCGGGCGGGTCAGCTCAACATGTTTGGCGACTTCACCGCTGCCGCCCCGGCCCCGCCTCCGCCGATCGGCTCCGAGGAGTGGACCGACGCCGAGATGCTCGCCCACGAGAAGGCCGCTCTCGGCTTCTACATCACCAAGCACCCGCTCACCCAGCACGCCGGGCTCATCCAGCGCTTCGCCACCGCCACCACCGCCGACCTGCGCAAACTCGGCGACGGACACCGCGTCGTGCTCGGTGGGCTGGTCTCGAAGGTGCGCAGCGTTTTGATTCGCACCGGCCGCAGCGCCGGGAAGAAGCTGCTCATCGCGACCATCGAGGACTTCATCGGCGTGACCGAGGCGATCATCTTCCCCGACCAGCTACCGCAAGCCCAGCCGTTGCTGAAGCCCGACGCGGTTGTGTTCCTCGAGGGTGAGGTGGACCGCCGCCGCGAGGAGCCCAGCATCCGCGTCTCCCGCGTGGTCCCGATTGAACAGGCCCGCCGCCTGCTCGCACGCGAGGTGGTGATCCGGCTACAAAGCACGGGCGGCCCGGTGGAGAATCTGGCGGTGGTGCGCGATCTGTGTGCCGCGCATCGCGGCCGGTGCCCGATCTACTTCGAAATTACTTCCCGCGAGGGCTGGACCGCCACGGTCAAAGGCCAGGACGGCATCACGGTGGACCCCAGCGATGAATTCCTCGCCGAGTTGCAGGCGCTGGTCGGCACCGAAAACGTCCTCTGCTGCGGCCCGCGCGGCCCCGTCGCCGTGAACTGAGCGACCCACGATTCCGCGCTGCGGATGTCCCATCTCTTTGAGGTGGCGGACTGATTGGGGCGTCAGGGTGAGACCGCACCGCCTTCCACCTGCGGGCAGTTGGCAGGACCAGAGCCGCGAAAAGGGCGCGGCCGCGGTTCGCGGAGCGGCTAAACTCTACAGCCGAGAGCCATGATCGAGACGTGCCCGACTCTTGCCGTCGTGGAATTGAGCTGGCTCAGCGTGGCGTTGCAGCTCGCGCTGCTGTTGGTGCTGGTGGTGCTGTCGGGCACGTTCTCCGGCAGCGAGACAGTGCTGTTTGCGTTGACGTCAGCCCAGCTCCAGCATGACGCCGCCAGTTCCAACCCGTTCCGCCGCCTGGCGGCCCGGCTGATGAAACAGCCGAAACAGACGCTGACCACGATCCTGATCGGCAACACGGCGGTCAACGTGCTGCTGTTCGCCACGTCGTACGTTTTGTTCCACAATCTCGCCGGGCAGTTCGGCGCCTGGATCACGCCCGTCTCCGGCATCTTGAGCGTGATGTTGGTGCTGGTGTGCGGCGAGGTGGTGCCGAAAGTGCTGGCGGTGGCGCTGCCGGATCGGTTGTCGCCCTTTTCCGCGACCGTGGTCCAGGTGTCCGGGTACGCCCTGCGGCCGGTCGGGCGTCTGCTGGATTTGCTGATCATCGAGCCGCTGACGCGGTTGATTTTCGGCCGGCCGAGCCACGCCGTCGTCCGCGAGCACGACCTCACCGCCGGCGAGCTGAAGGCGTTGCTGGAGATGAGCCGCCGGCGGGGCCTGCTCAACCGCGTCGAAGACGCGTACCTGCGTGAGGTGATCGACCTGAGCAACCTTCGCGTGCGGGACATCATGGTCCCGCGCGTCGAGGTGAAGGCCTTTGACGTGAACGGCCCGCCCGACGAGCTGCGCCAACTGATGCGCGAAACCCGCCTGACCAAGCTGCCGGTTTATGACGGCGCCATCGACAACATCGTCGGGCTGGTCTACGCCAAGATCCTCTTCTTCGAGCCCGACAAGCCGCTCCGCGAGCTGGTCACCCCCGTGCGCTTCCTGCCCGAGCTCATCACCGCCGAACAACTGCTCCAGCACTTCCGCGACACCAAATCGCAGATCGCGATCGCGGTGGACGAGTTCGGTGGCATGGCCGGGCTGGTCACGCTGGAAGACGTGCTGGAGGAGATCGTGGGCGAAATCCACGATCCGGATGAAGAACCGGCCGAACGCGAGATTGTGCGCCTTTCCGATGCGGAATACGACGTCAGCGGCCGGCTGAGCGTGCAGTACTGGGTTGAAACGTTTGGCATCGCCGGGCTTTCGGAC